>CAYSXM010000106.1:0-9485 GCA_964434905.1 uncultured Pirellulales bacterium
ATGTACACCGCTGGCATGCCCGATCCCGACTTGCTGATTCGCACGGCCGGTGAATTCCGGCTGAGCAACTACCTGCTGTGGCAAATCAGCTACGCGGAACTGTGGGTAACGGCGAAGTGCTGGCCCGAGTTTCGCGAGGCCGATTTGCGCCAGGCGCTCGACGATTACGCGGCGCGCGAACGAAGATTTGGCGGCCTTCAGGCCTAGAGATGCGGTAGCCATGCTACGCTGGCGGTTGCCGTTGGGCCTGTTGATGATCGCGGCCGGCGTGGGCTTGTCGGTGCTTGACCATCAGGCGTCGGTACCGGGAAGCTATCTCTTTCCGATCGCGTTGATGATGGGGCTGGCCGCAGCCCAGGAGACGATCGGCCTATTGGCCGTGGAACCCCCGGCCCCCCGCGGCGTGGCGGTTTATCCCGGCGTGTTGCTCGTGCTCTTCGGCGCCGCATGCGGCGTGTTGCTAGCGGGTAGCGATCGTCACTCGGCCAGTTGGTCGGCCGAGTTCTGGATGGTGTCGGGGTTTGCCGCCGCGCTGCTGTGGACGCTGTGCGTCGAAATGTATCTGTACGAGCGGCCCGACGGTGTCTTGGCACGGCTTGCCAAGGCGACGTTTGCAATTGGCTATGCAGGCCTGCTGTGGAGTTTCGTCATTCTGTTGCGCCAGGTGGGGCACCCGGAACTCGGGGTGCCGGCCATCGGTTCGCTCCTCTTGGTCGTGAAGTGCGGAGACATTGGCGCTTATACGGTGGGGCGACTGGTGGGACGACACAAGATGGCCCCCGTGCTTAGCCCGGGCAAGACCTGGGAAGGTGCCGTGGGTGCGATGGCGGGAGCCTTGGCTGGGGCCTGGCTCGGTGTGGCTTGGGTGGTGCCGCGGTGGGGTACCGCTCCGGAGGGCTGGCCGCAAACACCCTGGGGAGGTTGGGTCGTGTTTGGGCTGGCAGTAGGAATCGCCGGACTGGTGGGAGATTTGGCCGAGTCGCTATTGAAGCGCGCTGCAGGCCGGAAAGACTCGAGCACCTGGATGCCTGGCTTCGGCGGCGTGCTCGACCTGGTCGACTCGATCGTGTTCGCCGCGCCGGTGGCCTATTTTTTTTGGCGCTTGGCTGGTTAGCAACTCGTTAACGAATTCGGCGGACTGTTAGCGGCGCGTGGAATGTGGAAGGCTGCCGCCACAGACTGCCGGAACCCACGGCACCGGCGAGTCGACCCGTGCGACAGACCTGGGACGATGTCGAGTTGGTGTCACAACCCATTTAATTGTAACAGTTTACGGCACGTGGCCCGGTTCCGGCTCGCCAGTCGTGCGTGCCAGCGGGTAGAGTATACTTTCTAGCGGCCCCATCAGGTGGCCGTCTCTTATCCGAGGGCGCAGCAGCGCGGACGCGTGTTCGAGACCAGTATCTCGGTTGTCGATTCCAAGGCACTCTTGGCGTTGTTTGGCACCCGCGACCAGCACCTGAAGCAGATCCGCGAAGCGTTAGCAGTGACGATCTCTGCGCGCGACGACCAGATTCGAATTCGGGGCGACGAGCAGGCCGTCGCCCAAGCGACCGAGGTGATCGAGCACCTGAAATCGCTGGTCGAACGATGTCAGGTAGTGTCGTCCGAGGCTGTTCGCGATCTGCTGAGCCAGGCACGAGGCGAAACGCCCCCTTTGGAAGCCACAGTGATCGAGGTGTTGAACGCGGCGCGTCGCGTGCGCCCCCGCACCAGCGGCCAGGCTGCTTATGTCCGCGCGATCGAGGAGCACGATCTGACGTTTTGCGTGGGGCCGGCGGGAACGGGCAAAACCTACTTGGCCGTGGCGATGGCGGTCCAGGCCTTGAAGCAAGAACGTGTCAAGAAAATCGTGCTGTGCCGTCCGGCGGTCGAGGCGGGCGAGAGTTTGGGTTACTTGCCGGGTGACTTGCACGCCAAGATCAACCCTTACTTGCGGCCGCTGCTCGATGCACTGCGCGAGATGATGGATTACGACCAGATCAAGCGCTATACCGAACAAGACCTGATCGAGGTAATTCCTCTGGCCTATATGCGCGGCCGCACCCTCAACGAAGCGTTCATCATTCTCGATGAGGGACAGAACACTACGATTTCGCAGATGAAGATGTTCCTGACGCGGATGGGGATGGGCTCGCGCATCGTCGTGTCGGGCGACGTGACGCAGGTCGATTTGCCGAATACCGTGCAGAGCGGGCTGGTAGATGCCCTGGACCGGCTGCGGGGGATTTCCGGCTGTGCGATGGTGAACTTGACCAAGGCCGATATCGTCAGGCACCGCTTGGTGCAGGCGATTGTGCAGGCCTATGAAGAGCGCCCCCAGCGGCGCGGCTAGGAAGTCCGCGAACATGACCAATGGTGTCCAGAAACGGACCCGCGGCGAGCGCGTGGCGTCGATCGACCTGGCCCCAGGGCGTTGGGGGCGGGTGTGGCAAGCGCTACGGCGTGGCGACGTGTTGGTGCGCCTGGCACTGAGCGTGGCGGGCGTGGGGCTAGTATGGGGCGCTACCGAGGGGTGGCAGCCCCCCTTTCGTTTTCGCGCGGGGCACACGCCCGCACGCGATCTGGTTGTGCGGCTGGAGTTTCGCGACTACGACACGCAGGCCACGGAGTCCGCGCGCGAGCGTGCCCGGGCCCAGGTGCGCTATGTGTACGCGCAAGATGCCGAACCCTTGGCCCAGTTGCGCGGGGCGTTGGTGCGACGGCTGGTCGAGGCGCAAAGCGCGCAGAATGCCGTCTCGCTACCGGAGGGCATGTGGTCGGAGTTCCACCCCGACGCCGCGACTAACGGTGAGGTGTCGGCTCTAGAGCGCGAGGCGGAGTTCCAAAGGTTGCGCGCCGCGCTGTCTGGCGAAGGTGCCGAAGCCGTGCTGGAAAAGTCGCTCGGCCAAGCGCTCGAGCCGTACGAATTGCATGGTTTGTTGGACAAACTGCCTCAGGAGTTGGACCAGGGAAACCAGCAGGAGATCTTCGTGCATCCGGTGGGACAACCCACCGAACGACACCTGGTGAAGATCACCGACGTGCTGATCGGCGATGGCAGCGTGCTCGAACGGCGATTGGCCGAGAAGCTGCCCGCCGCGGAACCGGCCGCTTGGGCGCTGGCCTGGCTGCGCTCGCGCATTACCAGCACGAAAACGCTGACCCTCAATGCCGAGGAGACGCGGGTGGCGCGCGAGGCCGCGGTCGCGGCGGTGCCCGACGCGTTCCGGGTTTACTCGCCCGGCCATGTGCTGGCGCGGTCGGGCGTGGCGCTCGACGCCGCGACCTTGGAGCTTTTGCGACTAGAACACGACGCGCTCGTGGCGAGCCAAACCTGGCGTGAACGCGCCGCACGGTCCACCTCGATCCTGGGGCTGTGCGTGGCGCTCTGTGCGCTGTGTGGGTACTATGTCGTGCGTCGCGAGCCGAGAATCTGGAACAGCCTGGGGAAATTCCTGACCCTGTGGCTGTTGGTGGTGGCCACGGTGGTGCTCGCTCGCGTGGCCGGACAAGATGCCTGGCGGGCCGAGTTGATTCCTCTGCTGCTGTTCGCGATGACAGTGGCCGTGGTCCACAATCAGGAATTGGCGCTGTTGCTGGCGGCGGCCGTGGCGCTGGTCATGGCGCTGACACTGGGCATTGGCCCAGAAATTTCCTCGTTCGTGGTACTGGCTGGAGCGGCCTCGACGGCCGTGCTGCTGCTGACGCGGATCCGCACGCGCAGCAAGCTGATTCAGGTGGGCGTGTGGACGGCCTTAGCGGCCGGACTATTGACCTTCGGAGCGGGCGTGTTGACCGATCAGCCGCTGGGCAAACCGCTGTTGTCGGCGGCCGGCCTGCACGCCATCTGGGCGCTGACCGCCGGATTCTTGATGCTGGGATTGTTGTCTCCCATCGAAACCACGTTCGGCGTGTTGACAGAGTTTCGCTTGCTCGAACTTAGCGACAGCGAGGTCGGACGCCCGCTGCTGCAACAGTTGATCAGCCGGGCGCCGGGTACCTACAACCACTCGATCAACGTTGCCTCGTTGGCGGAAGCCGCCGCCGAGGCGATTGGTGCCAACGGGCTGTTGGTGCGCGTGGGTGCCTATTTCCACGACATCGGCAAGCTGCTCAAGCCGAGCTACTTCGTCGAAAACGGCGCGCAAAACGAAGGCAGCCGACACGACGGCTTAATGCCCGCCATGAGTACCCTGGTCATTATCGCGCATGTGAAGGATGGCGCCGACCTGGCGCGACAGCACCACTTGCCGGAGCCGCTGGTCGACTTCATCGAACAGCACCATGGCACGACCATTGTCGAGTATTTCTATCGCCGAGCCAGCGAGCAGCAAGAACTCGATCCCTCGGGCAGCGCGGTCGATGAGAGCCACTATCGCTATCCAGGGCCCAAACCGCAGACCCGCGAGGCGGCCGTGTTGATGCTGGCCGACGCGGTGGAAAGCGCCGCGCGTACCCTAGTAGAGCCCACCTCGGCGCGGATCGAGGGGTTGGTTAACGAATTGGCGCTACAGCGGCTGCTCGACGGGCAATTCGATGAATGCGGTCTGAGTTTGCGCGCCCTGCGTGCCGTGCAAGATAGCTTGGTCAAGTCGCTGGTAGCCATGTATCATGGTCGCGTCAAATACCCCAACCAGCGCACCGCCTAGCGGGCCCTCGCTGGCCAGAATTGGCAAGGTCGAAGCAGGTGATAACCGTCGCCATCAGCAATCGCCAGGCAGGGCTCGTGGTGAATACCGCGCGCTTGCGGCGGGCCGTTCGCCTGGTGCTAGCTGGCGAGGGGGTTTCCGCCGCGCGGATCTGCGTGGCAGTGGTCGACGACCAAGAAATGGCCGCGCTGCACCAGCGCTTTTCGGGCGTGACAGGTGCGACGGATGTGTTGACCTTTGAATTAGAATCTGGCCCCCCGCGTTTGGAAGGCGACATCGTGGCCAGTGCCGACACGGCCGCTCGTGCCGCGGTTCAATACGGTTGGACGGCGCAAGAAGAGTTGTTGCTGTATGTCGTGCATGGCGCGTTGCACCTGGCCGGTTACGACGATCACTCCGCCCGCCAGGCACAGTGGATGCGGCGGGCCGAGCGGAAATATCTGGCGGCCATGGATGTCGTCCAGCCGGCGCTCAAGGCGGAAGCGGCACGGCGGCTGGGCGCTTCGCGCCGCAAATTGGTTGCTGCTCCCAAGGGCCGCGTTTCGCCACCCGCTGGCCGCTCGAAACACACACCTGGAAAGTCGCGCACGCGATGAATACCCAAGTCGCCTGGTGGTTGGCGGCAGCCGCTTGGCTGCTGGCGTGCCTGGCGGCCACGGTCGCTCGAGCGCTGGGCGATTTCTCGCGCACCAAGCTAGAGGACGTGGCCCGGGCGCGACGCAATCCCGATCGATTGGGCGAGATCCTGTGCCACCACACGGCCATGGGCGAGGCGGTCGATGGGCTGCGGGTGTTGGCCACCAGCGGCTGGTGGGGGGCCCTGGTAGCGCTGGTCGCGAGCCAGCCGGCGACCCCGTCGGGCCCTGATTGGACCGCCTGGCCACGGCTATTCTTGGGCGGGATGCTGGGGCAAGCGATGGCCGAAATCTGGATCGCCTGGAGCGTGGGACGATTGTGGCCAGAGTTGGTGCTGTTCCATACCTGGCCGCTGTGGCGCGCGTGGCGCGGAGCCTGGTGGCCCCTGGGGCAAGTCAGCCGGCTCTCCGACGCACTGTTCCGGCGGCTCGCGGGGCGGACCGATCACGCGCCGGAAGAAAAATTCGAGGACGAAATCCGCACGATCGTCACCGAAGGACATCGCGAGGGGCTGATCGAGGAAGATGCACGCGGCATGATCGAAGGTGTGATCGAAATGCGCGAGGCCGAAGTTTCCGAAATCATGACGCCGCGTACCGACATGGTCTCGATGCACGTCGGCAAATCGATCAGCGAAGCAGCCCATTGCGTGATCGAGGGGGGCCACTCGCGAGTGCCCATCTATGATAAAAGCCGCGACGACATCGTAGGCGTGTTGTATGCCAAGGACCTGTTGGAAGAATTTGCCCGGGCTAGCGGCAAGCCCAGCCGGCCCCTGTTGGAGATTGTGCGGCAACCGTATTTCGTGCCGGAATCGAAGCCGGTCCACGACCTGTTAGGAGAGTTTCGCAAAACGCGTAACCACATGGCCGTGGTGCTCGATGAATATGGCGGGGTGTCGGGCCTGGTGACGATTGAGGACGTGCTCGAGGAGATCGTGGGGGAGATTGCCGACGAATACGACGACGTGCACGTCGAGGACATCAAGCAGATCGATTCCCACACCGCCGAAGTTCTGGCACGGGTGCATATCGATGAGATCAATTCCCGGCTGGGCGCGGCGCTGGCCGAGGATGGCGATTTCGACACGATCGGCGGGTTCGTGTTTAGCGAATTAGGGAGACTGCCGAGGGTGGGCGAAGTGGTCGAAGCAGGCAAGGTGCGGATCACCGTGTTGGATGTAACCCGCCGGCGCATTGAACGGGTGCGAATTCAGATCCTCGACGAAACGCCTAGTGAGTCGGCCTGATGGCCAGCGAAAAAGCGTTGGTGCTCGTGTTGCGGGTGGTCGAATTCAGCGAGACGAGTTGCATTGTGGCGCTGTTTTCTCGCGAATTCGGCAAGATCCAGGCGTTGGCCAAGGGTGCCCGCCGCCCCAAGGGGCCGTTCGAGTCTGCACTTGACCTGCTTTGTTTGTGTCGAGTAGTGTTCCTCCGCAAGTCCACCGAGGGGCTCGACCTGCTTACCGAAGCCAAGCTGGAACGGCGGTTTCGGGGGCGGGGCCGCGACCTGTCTTGTCACTATGCAGGCTACTACGTGGCCGAGCTGCTCGACGGACTTACCGACGACGACGATCCTCATCCTGAACTTTTCGATTCGGCCCTGGCCACGTTGTCGGCGCTGGGCGAGCACGGTTCGCCGGCAGCGCTGGTATTGTGGTTCGAGTTGACGGCACTGCGGTTGCTGGGGCACCTACCTTCGCTCGAGGCGTGTGTCGAATGTGGCGCCCCGGTGGCTCGCACCGGCCGGGTAGCATTCGGGCCCACCGTGGGCGGCGTAATATGTCGCGATTGCCGACCGGGAAAACAGTGGGTGGTGTCGGTTTCGGCCACCGCGATGGCCGCCATGGATACGCTTGTTCATTGTTCCCTTCCCCAATTACCTCCAGCGGAATTGCCCGCGCCGATATGTGGCGAGTTGCGAGGGATCATGAACCGTTTCATGGCACACCTGCTGGGGCATCCCCCGCGGTTGCAGGCCTATTTGCCCCGTTGACGACCACTCCGCATGCGCCGGCAAGAACGTGGGGCATGCAGCCACGCGTTGCGTTGGCTTGCGTTCTCGTGGCAGTCAGCCTGCTGGTCACATGCGGCTGCGCGCGGCGCCCGACGCTACGCCCACGCTATGGCTTGGCGCCGTCCGCTGGCACCTCGTCGACCGCCCAAATGGCGGTGTCGGGTCCGTCGCAAAGCATTCCCGCGTCGGCGCCGATTGCCGATAGCGCGCCAGGCGCGGCGGGAGGAACCTATGTCCAAACCCCCCAGGGTTTGCAATTCCAGCCGGGCACCACGCCCGAGGATCTGGCGGCGAGCGAGTCGCCCGGCCTGGGGGCGCGAGTCAAGCGCGCCTGGAAATTCCTCACGTTCAACGAGCCGAGCGAGTCCAAGGCGCAGGGCCTGTTGGCCGATGGCGAACGGTTGTTTGCCGAGAAGCACTATGACGCGGCTGCCCGGCGTTATAAGCGAGCGGCGAAACTGTGGCCGGACTCGCCCTTGGAGGAAGACGCGTTGTTCCGGCGTGCCGAGTCGCTGTTTTTTGCCGATCGTTACGTGCGTTCTAGCGACTCCTATGGCAGCCTTCTGAAGAAGTATGAGAACTCCCGGTTTCTCGACACGGCCGTGCGGCGGCAGTTTGCCATTGGCCGTTACTGGGAACAACTGCAACGGTCGCGCCCCCGGTCGGTGCTGTTCCCCAACGTGTTTGACGAAACGCGCCCCATGTTCGACACCATGGGGCACGCCATCGCTGCCTATGACAGCGTGCGGCTGAACGACCCGACCGGCCCTTTGGCCGACGATAGCTTGATGGCCACGGCCAACATTCATTTCTTGAACGATGCCTTTGCCGATGCCGACTATTTTTACGACACGCTGCGTAAAGAGTACCCCAAGAGCGAATACCAAATTCCGGCGCACGTGCTAGGTTACCGCTCGAAGGTCTTGATGTACCAAGGCCCAATGTACGAAGCTTCGCCACTGCTCGAAGCACGCGAACTAGGTCAGAACATGCTGGCCCAGTTCGGCGACACGCTGGGAGAAGAGCGAGAGCGGATCGTGAAAACACAGCAGACGTTGTTGAACCAACTGGCCGAACGCGACTGGCTGATGGCCGAGTACTATGCCAACACGGCGCATTATGGCGCCGCGCGCAAATACTACAGCCTTGTCATCGACAACCACCCTGGCACACCCTATGTGGCCATGGCTCAAGACCGCCTCTCGAGTGTTGCCGGGTTACCCAACAACCCAGCCGAGCGGCTGTCCTGGTTGGCCAACATGTTTCCCGGCGAGCGCGCCAAGAGCGAGGCACGCCTGGCCAACATGCGCCCACGCAACCAACCCGCCACGGCCGTGGCAGCCCGACCAGACACCAATAGCACCACTCGGTGAGATGTGTCGTGGAGCCCTCGGAAGTTCTTCTACAGCCCCCGCGATTCATGGGCACCCCAGCGCACCACCGACGCCGTATTGCTACCTTTTGCAGGGTGGGGTGCTTATTCCTTTTGTGGGCCGGCCTGGGTGGCTGCGCCATGTACAAGGTGGGTAACGGCTGCCTGTTTCCCGACACGGTGCGCACGGTTTATGTGCCGGTGTTCGAGTCCGACAGCTTCCGCCGTAACCTGGGCGAACGGCTGACCGAGGCCGTGGTGCGAGAGATCGAGTCGCGCACTCCCTACAAAGTGGTTTCGAGCGACGCCGCAGACAGCATTCTGGCCGGTCGCCTGCTGAGCGATACGAAGCGGGTGCTGGTCGAAAACCCCACCGACGAACCTCGCGAACTCGAACTGAACATGCAGGTGCAAGTGAGCTGGGTCGACAAACGCAGCCAGCAAACGCGAGACCTGGGAGCCTTGCCGTTGCCGGCTTCGGTGGTCGATGTGGGCCAAAGCAGCTCGGTCATTCCCGAGGTTGGCCAGTCGATTGCCGTCGGCCAACAAAAAGCGATCGAGCGCTTAGCACGGCAAATCGTGGGGTTGATGGAAGCCCCGTGGTAAACTGCGGGGCATGTCGAGCAATCAACCAGGCACTGCCACTGCCGCCATGCGTGCCCCGTTCTGGAAGCTGGCTCGCCAGACGCTAGAGTTTCCTCGCCGCCCGTTGGTCATGGGCATTGTCAATGTCACGCCCGATAGCTTCTCGGATGGTGGCCAGTTTCTCGAAATCGGCGCGGCGTTGGACCACGCGCTGACGCTGATCGACCAAGGAGCCGACCTGGTCG
>CAYSXM010000107.1:0-9465 GCA_964434905.1 uncultured Pirellulales bacterium
ATCGATGGTCGAACCGTAATAGCGCAGCAGATTGTAATAGCTGTCGTGGTCGTTGTGGCAGACGCCCACCACCTTGGTTGCCACACTACGATGAAGCCCTGCACAAGCCGCATAGGATGTCTGTCGATAGTTGGGAACGAACACGTCGAACGACAGGGCGGTGACGGCTTCGCGGATCTGCGCCACGCGCTCGGATTGCGAGGCCTGCGCCGGCAACAATTCGACGTGCTGAGAGACCTCGCGAAGCCGCGCCACATTGCGCGCCGCCGCCGGCTCGGTGGGCTGAATCGATATGATCGACACTTCGACCTGCTGCCGACACAATTGCCTGGCAAGCTCGACCGTGTAGACGAATACTCCGCCACGGCTGTCGCTGTCGCAATACAACCCCACGTGCAAGGCGCTCGATGTTTTCGCGCGAGAGGTCACGGCTGGCCTCCATCGAGGGAAGTGGAGCGCGCGGCGTGAGTCGCGAGAGCTTCGACGGACCTGGCATGGCGCTGGGCACGGCACTCGTCGATGATGCCGCGAGTGATCATTGCTCGGCGAAACGCCCGCACCCAGCCGCGACCGCCGAAGGGAGCTTGCGCCCAGCGCGCCGCCTGATTTTGCCAGTATTGTCGGAGCGCCCACAGGGGCGCTCCCCCCCAGGCGCGATCGGTCTGATAGCCAGCCGACCGAACATCGGTTCTTCCGAGACCGTGATAGTATCCTCGAAGGTAACTGGCTGTTAGTCGCGCAGGAGGAATATAGTGTTGCACACGCGCGGTGCCGACCCACAGCCCGACCGCGCCTCGGGCTCTTAGCTGCCGGACAAGCGCCGTTTCTTCGCCGCGAATTTGATTGTCGCCGGCGGGCCCCAGGCGAGGGTCGAAACGCAGGTCGTCCAGCAGCGTACGTCGCAATCCTAGATTCGCGCCGAACGGAATCTCGTGCTCCGCGAACGGTCGAATTGCTGGCCCCAGGTCGAGCATGGCATACGGCGCACGCAACTCGCCAATGTGCCGGCGAATCCAGGCCGGAGGCTCAACAGAGAACAAGGGATCAATCGGACCGCCGAAATAGGCCGCCTGGGGGTGCTGCCTAGCGGCCGCGACAATTGCCTTGAGCCAGCCGCGTTCCACGAGTACATCGTCGTCGGTCCAGGCGGTCAGGTCGTGGCGAGCCTGGGCAATCGCGAGGTTTGCCGCGTGTGGCTTGCCCGGCCGCGGTTCTTCCAAGACACGTAACGGGAGTCGACCAGTGTGCCGGCGCAAGACATCGGCGGTATCATCGGTCGAGGCGTTGTTGACTACCAACAGTTCCCAGTCGTCGAGCCCGGCCAGATCGATCCGCGCGACCTGCTCGAGGGTGCGATCCAACAGCGCCGCTCGATTCCAGGTGCAAATGACCACAGTTACCGACATGGCGACGGGGCTCCTGGGGCGCCACGTTCGACCGCCGGCATGCGCCGTTCAGGCAAGTGCCCCTGATGGTCGTGCAACTCCGCGATGGTGCCGGCGGCCCGGGCCGCTTCGATGTAGGGCAAAACCCAATCGGTGCGGCCCAGCGCATAGCGCCAGCCCGCGACGAATCGCTTTTGCCAGACCACGCGATGCAACCAGCGGGGCGCGCCCCGCCACTGCCGGCCGGCGGGCCGATCTCCCCGACGCACCATGGTGCGTCCATAGCCCACGTTGTATTGCCAAACAAAATGTCGCGTAAGCCGTTCCGCTGGAATGTGATGTCGCACGCGGGCCGGACCAACCCACACGCCGAGCTGTCCGTCGTGGCGCAGTCGGCTCAGAAGATCGGTCTCGTCACCGCGCACGTGGTCGTTTCCCTTGAGACCCAGACGTTGGTCGAAACGGTCGTGCTCCAGCGCGGCGCGGCGAATGGCCATGTTGGCGCCAAACGGCAACTCGTGCTGCGCGAGCGGTCGTACCTCGTCACCCAGGTCGACCACCGCCAGGGCACCGGCCAGCAACCAGAGATTGTCGGCCACCCAGCGCGGCGCTGGCACTTCGTAATGGGGCTCAACAGGCCCGCCGAAGAAAGTCGCCTCGGGCCAGGCGTGGGCGGCCGCCACATAGTGGCTAAGCCAAAGGGGCTCGATCAACACGTCGTCGTCGGTCCAAACAAGCAGTTCGCCGGCCGACTCGGCGATGGCTCGATTCCGCGCCGCACACTGACCCGGCTCACACTCGACCAGCCCCCGCAGCGGCAAGTTCTCTTGGTGTCGGGCAATTACCTGAGACGTATGGTCGGTGCAGTTGTTGTCGACCACCAGCAATTCCCAGGTAACACCCTGCGGTAATACCAGGTCGGCAAATGCGCGCAGCGTCTGGTCCAACAGTTCCGCGCGGTTCCAGGTGCAAATGGCTACGGTGACGTGCACAATGGCTTGTCTAGCTAGTGGTGGCCGATTCGCCAGGCGGAGGCGGCGCCTCGCCGACGCTCTGCGGTTCCGCGTCCAACACGTCGAAGTCGCAGGGAATCAGCCCATCGCAGTTCGGACGGCGCCCGAAACCACTTGATTGACGGTCGACTACCTCGATTTCGCAGGCTGACTCGAGGTGGTCGTAGGCTCGACCGTGGGAATCGGCCAGCCACAGCCCAACCACGTAGGAGCCGGGATTCAAATGAAGTTGCTCGATCCGCAAGCGTACTTCGTTGCGACCGCGCTGTAGATTCAACGTCTTGCCAAGCGCGATGGTGTCGGCGTTCACCAATTTGGTCGCATAATGGTCGTAGAAGGTGACGGCCAAACTCTGAGCCGCAAGATTCTGGCCAGCTTCGACGGCCAGAATCACCTCGAACGGACTGTCGGGAAATGGCTTGCCTCCGGCCGCCTCGTACCCAGTGGTATAGCGCAGCGCGGCGAAGCGTGCTTCGCCCGAGCCACGCCTTGAGGCCGACTCCAGATCGATCCAACGGTCGGGCTCGGCCTGGCCGGCAGCCGTAGCAAAATACTGTTCGACGATGCGATCCGTGGGGCCAGCATCTGCAACGCGGCCTCGCGACAGCAACACGGCGCGTTGGCATAGTCGCTGCACGGCGTTCATATTGTGGCTAACAAACAACACCGTTCGCCCACCCGAGGCAACGTCGCGCATTTTGCCCAGGCACTTTTTCTGGAACTCGCTATCTCCCACGGCGAGCACTTCGTCGACCACCAAGATCTCGGCGTCGAGATGGGCCGCCACGGCAAAGGCCAGACGTATGAACATGCCACTGGAATAGCGCTTGACCGGTGTATCGAGAAATTGCTCGACCTCGGAAAAGGCCACGATGGCATCGAACTGCCGCAGGATCTCGCGCCGGCTCATTCCCAACACGGCGCCGTTCAAGAAAATGTTTTCGCGGCCGGAAAGCTCGGGATGAAAGCCTGTTCCCACCTCGAGCAGGCTACCGATGCGCCCCCGCAACGTCACCTTGCCCGTGGTGGGCGGAGTGATGCGGCTCATGATTTTCAGCAACGTGGATTTGCCCGCCCCGTTGCGGCCGATGATGCCAACGCACTCGCCAGCACCGATTTCGATGTTGATATCTCGCAGGGCCCAGAATTCCTCGACCGAGCCGGCCGCCGCGGCGCCGCGCAGCCGGCGCCAGGGCCACAGCGCGGCATCCATGATCGATTCGCGCAGCGTGCCGTACTCCGAGCGTAAGCCGCCATGACTTACCAGGTAGCGTTTCGACAGACCTTCGATACTGACTGCAGACGGCATACTTAGTTCCGGTTGCGACCCAGCCCAGGCCGGCGGCCGCGGCGGCGCACGATGCCGCGGCGGGGGGCGATAAACTGCTCCGACTCAGATAATGTCGGCAAAGGTGTCCTCGACGCGACGAAAGTAGAAACACCCCGCCAGAAACATTGCCAGCGACATAGCGGCCGATTGTGCCAAGCTGGACCAGGGCAGGACTCCGCCAAGCACCGCGACGCGAAAGAAGGATACGAGGCCCGTGATGGGGTTGAGTTTCAACACCCACCGCAGCGTGGGACCTAATCTATCGGCCGCGGCGGCCGTCGGCGGACTGTTGGCGGGCGCAACCACAGAAGCGCTCGACCCGCTGGACTCTACCACGGCGACGGGCGATGGCTCTAAATAGATGGAAGGCGTGGCAAACATCCAAACCTGAACCAAGAAGGGAATCACGTAGCGAAAATCTCGATAGGCCACGTTCAAGGCCGCCAGCATGCTGCCGATTCCTAGTGCCGCCAAGGCGAGACAGCCGATCGCCAGGGGCGCCGCGGTCAGCGCAACGCCGGGGGCCACACGATAATAGGCCATCATCAACAGCAACATGCACATCGCTATGGCAAAGTCGAGCAGCGCGGCAGCCACTGCGGCATAGGGAACCGCCAGGCGGGGAAAATAGACCTTGGTAATCAGGCGTTCGGCCCCCACGACGCTATTGCCCGCGTTGGCGATGGCAGTAGAAAAGAAGCTCCACGGCAACAGTCCGGCGAAGACGAATAACGGATAGGGAAACTCGCCAGAGGAAACGCCAGCCAATCGTCCCAAGAAAATGGTGAACACGACCATCATCATCAGCGGCTGCAGCACGGCCCAGGCCGCGCCGAGCAGGGTTTGCTTGTAGCGCACCTTGACATCGCGCCAGGTGAGGAAAAACAGTAGTTCACGGTACTGCCACAGCTCGCGCAGATCGAGCGCTTTCCAGCCGCGCTGGGGCTCGATCGTGCAGATCGCCGTGGAAGCGAATGTGGTAGAATCTAAAGTCTCTGACAAGCGAGTCACCTTAAGTCGAGGGGGCATCGGCTACCGGTCGCCGTACGCGCCAGTTGGGCCGGCGAAGCGCAGTTCGCAGCGCCTGGCGCGCGAATTCCGGCAAAGCCAGCGCCAACACTCCACGCCAGATCGCCAGGTCCAACGGGGTCCAGCGTGCGGCTTGAATCAGCGACCCCAACGCGGCCCGTCGTGAGCGATCGCGTTGGGCCAACGCCAAATGGCCGTACGTTTCGGCATAAGCTCGCGAGACCTCGCCAGGCAACAGCTTCCCCGCGGCGGGGTGCACCGACCGAAAACGATTCATGATATCGAGCGCGACTCCTAGCCGCTCTTCGGTGCGCTGCGACAAGTTGGCGTGACCCGTGCGGTACAGGACCAACGGCGCATCGACATAGTCGAAGGTGTAGTCGGCCGCCGCACGCAGCCAGAGATCGTAGTCGATGGCTAACGGTATCTGTTCATTGAAGGGGCCCACCCGATCGAACACCGCCTTGCGAACCATCGACGAGGAAAAACAGACAAAGTTGTCGCGAAACATTGCGGGCAACACCCAGCCGCGAGCTAACGGCGGCTGCTCGAATTGCATCCGAGCACCCTGAGCATCGATGAGCGTCATGCGGCAATAGGCCACGCCGAGTTCCGGTTCGGCAGCGAACAATTCCAATTGCCGAGCCAGCTTATCCGGCAGCCACAAGTCGTCGGCGTCGAGAAACGCCACCAGCGGCGCGGTAGCCAGTTGGATGCCAACGTTCTTGGCGGCCGGTTGGCCGACGTGGTCGGTGCGATGATAGCGCACGCGCGGGTCTTCGAGATAACGCTCGACCACCCGAGGGGTATCGTCGGTCGAGCCATCGTCGACAATCCACACCTCGAAGCTAGGCATGGTCTGGCGCAGCACCGAATCCAACGCACCGGCGAGATACTGGCCGTAGTTGTAACTGGCGACGACAACGCTAACGGACGGGGTCACGTGGCCACTTCCTGGGGTCGGCTGGTGAACGGATTCGCGACCTTGGAGATGCAGAAGCGGTATTTTCCTGACGGCTCCGGAGCGATCCGATCGACGTATTCGCACTGATAGCGTACGTCACTGCCGAACCGTTCGGCGACCAAATGACAAATTCGTTCCTCGCTGGCGGGGCCAAAATCGGGCCCGCGCACTACGCGCAACCGGAAGAAGTCGAGCTGTTCCTGAATTATTTGCATCTGTGCCAGACCCGGAATCTGGGTGGCGAAATTCTCGGTGAGCGAAATACCCGACACCAGATTTCCCGCGGGCGTAATCACATAGTCGGCTTCTCGGCCTTCGAGCCGCGCCAACCGCGGCAGCGTGCGGCCGCAAGCACAGCCGCCCTGGGCCCAGGTAGCCACATCGCCTACCTGGTAACGTAACAATGGCATGGCGCGGTTCGACAAGTCGGTAACCACCACCGATCCCGGCTCGCCAGGCGCGGCGGGCGTACCGTCGGCGCGCAGCAGTTCAAGGTAGACCCCGTCGCTATTCACGTGGAGGCCGTCGTGCTGAGCGCACTCGCAAGCAATTAGCGCTACTTCCTCGCAGCCATAGCGATTGGTCACCCGGGCGCCGAACACCTGTTCGATCACGGTGCGCTCCCAGTCGTGCAGCACCATGGCGGTCGACAGAATGCCGGTCGGCTGGAAACCCGGCCCACCCAGCGACTGGCAGAACTTTGCCAGCAGGTATAGCGAGTGAGCGTGCCCCATCAGCAGCGAGGGGCGCCGACGGCGCTGGGTCTGAACGAACGAGGTCAGCGCTTGGCGATCCATGTTGAGCGTGTCGAGGTAGCTCGCGCGATCCAACAACGCGTTGCGCAATCGGCCGCGCCAGCCATGTTGCAAGAACTCGGGGTTCCCCCAAACCATGGCGGTGCGCTGGCCCAGACGCCAGCCGGTCCATTCGTCGCTGCGCAATGTGCAGGCTCGGCGGAACTGCTGCGCCGGATCATCGACGTAGACGCCCACCGAGTGGCCGGTCGAACCAGAGGTGGTGTGATAGTGCAGGGTTGCCCGACTATATTCCCGCGAAACAAGTTCCTCGGCCCGTGTCCGCAGGTCATGTTTGCTCAACAGCGGGACGCGGCGGAAATCCTCGAACGAACGAATGGCATCGGGCACCAGGCTCTGTGTGTCGAGGCGCTCGCGCCAATAATCGGTCGTGTGATACGCGTGCCGCAGCAGCTTGCTCACCGCGTTCCATTGCCGCGTGCGGATCGCTCCGGGGGTGTCGTACTGGGTGCGGCGTAAGTCGCGCTGGTGGCGCAAATAGGCGCTGTGCTCCCAAGCCGCCCAGGCAGGCGCCACCAAATGCCGGCACAGGGGATAGGTTACGTCGAACATGTTGAAGCGATGGCCATCTAGCGCATTCCTGGCAGGGCGCCAGGCAACACTGCTGGCGTCATCTGCTCGCGACGGTGGCCCGCGGCCAGCAGGGCTTCGCGCAGGGCCAAGCTAGAAAACGCGGCTGCCCACAGCCAACTGAAACGCAGCAAGTTGTGCCCGAACAATCCGTCAAAGGCCAAAATGGCCACGGTTTCTCGACAGGCCATGGCCAAGCGGCCCATCGTCTGCACGGTGACATTGTCAGTACCTTCGGCCAGACGAATGGTGCGGCCACAGGTGACAAGTGTGAAGCCCACCATCGTGGCAAACGCCAGTGTGCCCAAAATGCCCGTCTCGCCCAGGGCCTGACCCAACAGGTTGTGCGGGTCGAGCGACACACCGTCGATATAGGTAGTGCGATATTCGATGAAGTTTCCGGGCCCCATGCCCAACAATGGCGAGCGCCGGAACATGACCATTCCAGCGCGGAACCCCTCGACGCGCCCCATGGCCGAAAGTTGTGCCGATTCCGGACCAGAATCCGGGTCCCACACAGTGCGTAAGCGGTTCTTCGATTCCTCGGGCATAGCCATCCAGACCACGCCCAGCAACACCAAGCCTGCCACGCACGCCAGCGCCTTGCGCATTAGACCGCGGCGTCGAAGCACGACGAGCGACACGAACATGATAAAGCTCACCATGCCCGCCCGGCTGTTGGTGGCCACCAAACACCCCAACGCTAGTACCAGGTAACCCGCCATGGCCCAGCCCAGCAGCCATCGGTACATGGCCGGCCAGGTGGCGGTAAAATCGCGTCGCACGGAGAATAGAAACAGCAACATGGGCATGGAAAGCACGATCGAGGTAGCCAGGTCGTTCGGCCCCCCGAAGGTGTATTCGATGCCGATCATGCGCACGACCCCCATCGTGTAGTGGTACATGCCATTGAACACGAATTCCCAGGCGGTCTTGGATAGATAGAGCCCCATGGCGACCAGGTAGCAGGTGACCAAGAACACCAGGGCATAGGCATTGCGCACCACGGACAACAACACGAAATAGAACACCAACAGCGTGGCATATTTGTAGAACGGTTCCACCGCCAGCTTGACTTGCCAGGCGGTCAAGCACGACAAACTGATGACGGCGAAAAAACCCAAGACGGACATCATCTGCCGATCAAAACGCAATCGCCAGCCATCGAGTGTGACCGCTAGCAGCATCGACACCGCATAGACTCGCTCGAATCGGATTTCAGCGAGGCCGGGCAGCAGCCGTTCCCAAGGACGAATAATGAACAGTGCCACGTAGAAGCCGACCATCCAAATGGTGATCGATCTCGGCCAAATGCCCATAATCAGGCGGCGCCGGTCGGCGACCAATGCACCGCCACGACCACTGGCCGCGGTATCTGGTCTCGGCGACCAATCACTGGATGTCGAAAGAGCCACGGCCGAGATTGCGAATCGAGGTTGCTTCATCAGCCCGGCCCCAGGCAAATAGCGAACATTGTCGCCAGGCCGGCCAGCGCCGCGGCTGACGAGGGCAGGGGACCTGCTGCGTCCGAGTCGTCGTGGGCCGATAGATCAGGCGCCGAATCATCGTCCGCCGATGCCGCGGTCGACTGCGGCGATCGCGGCGCGTGATCTTCGAGGGTGCCTGTCCCCAACGGTTCACACAGCAGCTCGCGATAAAACCGTACGTACTTCTCACACGTGGCAGGCCAACTAAAGTGGGCGCGAACATGCCGTGCCGCGGCTGCCCCCAGGCGGCCGGCCAGACTGTCGTCGGTCAGAAGCCGTGCCACGCTAGCCGCCAGTGCGGCGGCCTGACCCGGAGGAACCAACAGCCCCTCTTTGCCGTCGTTAATCAATTCAGCTACACCGCCCACCCGGGTCGCCACCGTGGGACAACCAGCGGCCATGTACTCTAGAACCGCGTTCGACGAACCTTCCGAGTGGCTGCACAACACGGCCACCGACAACCCAGCCAAGAACCCTGGTGGATCGGCGACCGACCCCAGGAACACAATGCGTTGCTCGGCGCCGGCGCCGCGCACTTGTTGCTCTAGCTCGGCGCGTAACGGGCCGTCGCCAGCAATCTCGAACCGCACATCGGGAAACCGGGCGATCAGTTGCAAGGCCGCCTCGACGAACAAGTCCGGCGCCTTGACAGGACGCAAGTTGGCCAACAGCCCCACGCGACGCGGCGTGCCGGCCGGGCGTGTTGGGTTGGTCGGAAAACGATCGACATCGATGCCGTTGTGAATCACCTTCACGCTATCGCGACGAGGCCATTCGTCATGTTCGTACGACCGGCGGCACGCTTCACAATTGGCTAGCGTCCGGTGGACCATCGTGCGATTTAGCAGCCGACCTAGCCAGCGATCTCGAGC
>CAYSXM010000108.1:0-9444 GCA_964434905.1 uncultured Pirellulales bacterium
GGTGGTCGGCACCTGGTCATCCGACGACAATGCCTTACGTGTTGAGTGCGCGTCGGCATCGCCAACCAGACTGGCCGGGTGTGTGGTTAGCGGCGGGGAATTCTGCCTGGCCAAGAGACCAACGCCAACCGCGAGCACGATCACAATCGCCGCGATCTGCACCCGCGGCCGCTTGATGCTGCCGAGGGGATCTTCGCCCAGACCTTCCAATACCCGCGCCAGGGGCCCCAAGGTGGCGACGCTCGCGGCAACCGCCCCCGTCAGCCCCGGCAGCGCCGCTAACCAGGGGAGTTTTCCCAACACGATGCCCACCCGCGCCGTGGCGAGCCATCGCGCGGCTGCGGAGAAGCCAGCCAAGATTTCCGCCGCAGTGGCGTGCGCCGGCGCACGTTCTTCGCGCTGAGCGACGTGCGCCGCCAAGTCTGGCGGCGGGGCCGCGCTGGGTAACCCGGCGGATACCACCGCTGCGGAGTGTGCTTCAGTCGAAACTGCCAGCAAGTCGGGAACGCGCAGCACGACGGGCAATATTTGAATACTGAGGGTGGCCGCTTGTTCGGCCGTTGGAAAAGCCACACCACGCCTGGCTGGAGTTCGACCGACAGGTGACGCCGTCATAGTTCGATCGCCATGCGGAAGAGTCGTGCAGGGATTACTGGCGTCTGGCAGACGACCGCGCATTGGTAGAGCATGCGCACCACAGCCCGAGTATCGGTTGCGGTTATGTCGGTCTTGAGGATTGATCCGAACCCAACGCGATTTGAGGGCGTCAGGAATCGCAGGCACCGGCCCCCCGACGAAGCGGAATATTTCGCCGGAAACCATGCCTAGGTAAACAGTTGTGTCGCCTTGCGAGGCGCAACGAGGTTTGCCATACTCGGCCTGTGCAAATTCCACGACACCCGGCCGACAGACAGAGACCCATCCCCAGTGGGGGTATGTGCTGTTCTGCACCGCTCGGCCTGGTATGCGGACGAATCGCTTGGCGCCCCCCTGGGAGCAAGCGGCGTTTCGCCGATTCCTATAAGTAATGAACAAGTCTCGGCAAACTCCGTACGCTATGGCACCGCGTGCCGCGGCTCGAAACACCGGCAGAAGGCTCCTGAGTAATTCGGGTTGAACTCTGATTCTCGCCCGCCCTGTCCGCTGGGCCAAGGCGCCGTACCTGGTTCCCCTATTCGGAAAACGACGCATGGCGCTCGCGACCGTTCGCAACTCCCAAGCCACTTTGGAAGCGCTGTTGGCTCAGCGCATTTTGGTGCTCGACGGCGCCATGGGCACCATGTTGCAAGGATTGCAATTCGGCGAGGCAGAGTTTCGCGGAACGCGTTTTGCCAACCACCATCGCGACCTCAAGGGTTGTAGCGATCTGTTGTGCATCACGCAGCCCGCCGCGATCGAGGCGATTCATCGCCAGTATTTGGAGGCCGGCGCGGACCTGATTGAAACCAACAGCTTCAATGCCCAGCGAATCTCGCTGGCCGACTACGATCTTTGCGATTGCGCCCGCGAGGTCAATCTAGCTGCGGCGGCGTGTGCGAGGCGCGCGGTCGACGCATTCTGCGCGCGGCCAGGTGCCGGCCAGCGATTCGTGGCGGGTTCGATCGGACCAACCAATCGCACAGCGTCTTTTGCCACCAAGGTAGAAGATGCTTCGGCACGCGGCGTAACGTTCGACGAGCTGGTTGCAGCCTATTACGAGCAGGTCGACGGCCTCGTGACAGGTGGTGTCGATGTGTTGATGCCCGAGACGACCTTCGACACCCTGAACCTGAAGGCCTGCCTGTACGCGATCGAACAGTATTTTTTCGACCACGATGTACGGCTGCCCGTGATGGCCTCGATGACGATTATCGACAACAGCGGGCGCACCATGTCGGGTCAGACGCTTGAAGCGTTCTGGACCTCCATCGCCCATGCCGATTTGTTCAGCATTGGCTTGAACTGCGCGCTGGGGCCGATCCAAATGCGGCCCTACGTCGAGGAATTGTCACGCATTGCGCCCGTGTTCGTCAGTTGCCACCCCAACGCGGGTTTGCCCAATGAACTTGGCGCTTTCGACGAAACGCCCGAGAAAATGGCGGCCGTGCTGGGCGAGTTTGCCGCGCAGGGTTGGTTGAACGTGGTGGGCGGCTGCTGCGGCACCACGCCGGCGCACATCCGTGCCATTGCCGACGCGGTACGCGGTCAGACGCCGCGACGCCGCCCCCGCATTTCCGAGCAAACACGGTACGCCGGACTCGAAGTGCTGGAGTTACGCCCTGACAGCAACTTTACGGTGATCGGTGAACGCACCAACGTTACTGGCTCCAAGAAATTCGCGCGCATGGTGTTGGCTGCGGACTACGAGGCGGCGGTCGCCGTCGCGCGCCAGCAAGTCGAGGGCGGAGCCAATATCCTCGATGTCAACATGGACGAGGCCTTGCTCGATGGCCCCGCCGCGATGACTCGCTTCTTGAACCTGGTGGCCGCCGAACCCGACATCAGTCGTCTGCCGATCATGATCGACAGTTCGAGTTGGCCCGTGATCGAGGCCGGGCTGCGCTGCGTGCAGGGCAAGCCGATCGTCAACTCCATCAGCCTGAAAGAGGGCGAGGCAGCTTTCCTGGAACACGCACGCCGCGTGCGGCGTTTCGGCGCCGCGGTGGTGGTCATGGCGTTCGACGAACAAGGCCAGGCGGTTACCGTGGAACAAAAGGTAGCTATTTGCCAGCGCGCTTATCGCTTGCTGACCGAGCAGGTCGGCTTCCCCGCCTGCGACATTATCTTCGATCCGAATATTCTCACCGTGGGCACGGGTATCGAAGAGCACAACGACTACGCGCTGTTTTTTGTCGAGGCGGTGCGGATGCTCAAGCAGCAACTGCCGGCCTGCCGCGTGTCGGGGGGCGTAAGCAATATTTCCTTTTCGTTTCGCGGAAACGACGTGGTGCGCGAGGCAATGCACTCTGCCTTCCTGGTCCGTGCCATTGGCGCCGGCTTGGATATGGCCATTGTCAATGCAGGCCAACTGGCCGTCTACGAGGAAATTCCCCGCGATCTGCGCGATCGCGTGGAAGATGTGCTCTGGAATCGGCGAGCGGACGCCACCGAGCGGCTTGTCGATTTCGCCGAACACGTGAAGCAACGCGGACCCGTCGAGAAATCGGTTGAGGCGTGGCGATCGCTGCCCGTTGAACAGCGACTGGCACACGCGCTCGTCAAGGGGGTGGTCGAATTCATCGATGCCGACGTGGAGGAGGCTCGCCAGACTCTTCCCTCCTGCCTGGCGGTTATCGAGGGACCGCTCATGATCGGCATGAACACCGTGGGCGATCTGTTTGGCGCCGGCAAGATGTTCTTGCCCCAAGTGGTTAAGAGCGCTCGCGTCATGAAAAAGGCAGTCGCCTATTTGTTGCCCTTCATGGAACAAGAGAAGCTATTGGCCGGGGCTGCCGCCAGTAGTTCTCGCGGAAAAATCCTGCTGGCCACCGTCAAAGGCGATGTTCACGACATCGGCAAGAACATCGTGGGCGTGGTACTGGCCTGCAATAACTACGAAATCATCGATCTGGGGGTGATGGTTCCTTGCGACAAGATTCTCGATACCGCGCTCAGCGCGGGGGCCGACCTCATCGGGCTGTCGGGGCTGATCACGCCTAGCCTGGAAGAAATGGTCCACGTCGCCAGAGAAATGCAACGACGCGACATCCAATTGCCGCTCTTGATCGGGGGCGCGACCACCAGCGCCAAGCATACCGCCGTGAAAATCGCGCCAGGCTATTCCCGGCAGACCGTGCATGTCGTCGACGCCTCGAAATGCGTGGGCGTGGTCGAGCGGTTGCTGAACCCCAAGCTGCGCTCGCAGTTCGACACCGAAAACCGGGCCCTGCAGGCCTCTCTGGTCGCGTCATTTCAAAAGCGCCGCCAGATGACACTGGTTCCTTATCGCCAGGCGGTTGCACGCCGCTACGCCAGCGACTGGCAGTCCATCGATCTGCCACGGCCGGACTTTCTTGGTCCGCGCACCGTGGCCCCCGCCCCGTTGGCCGAACTGGCCGAGTGCATCGATTGGTCTCCGTTTTTCCAAACCTGGGAACTGCGCGGCAAGTACCCCGCCATTTTTGCCGACCCCGATGTCGGTACCGAGGCGCGGCGCCTGTTTGAAGATGCCCAGCGGCTGCTGAAGCAAATTGTAAATCAAGATCTGCTCGAGGCTCGGGGCGTGTACGGATTTTGGCCCGCAAACTCGCTCGGCGACGACATCATTTTGTATACCGACGACACGCGCCGCACCGAGCGGTTGCGCCTGCACATGCTACGCCAACAGTGGGAACGCCAGGGCACCGAGTGTTTCTACTCGCTGGCCGACTTCGTGGCCCCCCTGGAATCGGCACGCGCCGACTATGTGGGAGCGTTCGCGGTCACCGCCGGACTAGGCATCCAGCGCCTAGTACAGCAGTTCGAAGCCGACCACGACGACTATCAAGCCATCTTGGTCAAAGCCTTGGCCGATCGGCTAGCCGAAGCCTTTGCCGAATGGCTGCATCGACAAGCCCGACGCGATTGGGGCTATGGCCACGACGAGAACCTGACCAACGAACAGTTGATTCAAGAGAGCTATCGCGGCATTCGACCAGCCCCCGGCTACCCGGCTTGCCCAGACCACACGGAAAAGCAAAGCATCTTCGACCTACTCGCCGCACCGCGAGAAGCCCACATGCAACTGACCGAATCCTTTGCCATGCTTCCCGCGGCCAGCGTTAGCGGGTTGTACTTTTCGCACCCTCGGGCTAGGTATTTCTCCGTCGACCAAATCACGCGCGATCAGGTCGAGGAATACGCGCGGCGCAAAGGCCAAAGCATGGCGGAAACCGAGCGCTGGCTGGCACCCAACCTGGGATACGACCCCGGCACCTAGCCGCCCTGCGTCGCCCGGGCTCGTCATGAACTCTGCGGCATTGCTGGAAAACGTGTCAGTCGCACGTCACTTCTGCAAAATCAGCTTGCCGTTCCGCGTGAGCCGCAAGCGGTACGTCTCTCCGCCGTGGTCAATGCAAACTTCCTGTGCACCGGCCAACAGCTCCGCGGAATTCCACACGCGTTCGGCAACCGTGGCGGGCAGATCGGCGGCCGAATCGTCGTCGGCCGGCCGAGGGGTATCTGTCATTGGGGAACACCTCACAGGCGAATGTCAGTCCGGGTGCAAACCACCGCAGTTCGGGGCGGCTCGACTGACGTCCCCACAACACGAACGGTAACGATACTGAGACTCAGTGTCAACAGTCGCGCGCGAGTTTCTGACAATATTTCCTCGCAAGGTCCCAAAACCTCTTCGTCTCCGCCGACACTCCAAACGACGCCCCGGCGCGGGTAGACTCGCATCACATCCGATCTCACTGCCCGCTTGTCAGCCAGTTCGTCAATCGACTTGGAGACCGACCCATGCATCGGGGCTATTTGCAGGTGGCCATTGTGCTGTGCACGGTGTTGGCCGTGGGTTCCGCCGGAACCCATGGCTACGCAGCAGATCCTGGGCCCGCACAGCGGCCGCCGGCGCTCTATGTCATGTGGCAGCGTGATCCCACGACCACCATGACCATCCACTGGCACACGGTCGGCCCCGACCTGAGCAGCAAGCTGGAATTCCGCGCGGCCGGCGACCCCGACTGGCTGCCGGGCGAAGGCACCTCGCGCCCCATGCCGTACAGCGATCGGATTATCCATGCGGTCGAACTCACGCGCTTGGTGCCCGGCACCGATTACGAATTCCGGCTGGCAGGCTACGGCCACGTTGAACGCTTTCGCACCATGCCCCAGACAGATCGTGAAGGAATTCGCTTTGTGATCGGTGGCGATTGTGGGACCAGCGGCGCCTACGAGGCGATGAGCCGCGAAGTCGCCAAGCACGACCCGGACTTTGCCGCGATCGGCGGCGACATTGCCTATGAAAACGGCCGCGCCAGTAATGTGGGCCTGTATTACAAATGGCTCGACGTTTGGACGCGTGAAATGGTCACTCCCAAGGGACGTTGCATTCCGCTAGTGGTGGCGATCGGCAACCACGAGGTCGACGGTGGCTACGGCCAATCGCCGGAAAAATCTCCCTTCTTTCATGCTTTGTTTTCCCTGCCAGGTGGCAAGAGCTACGGTGTGCTCGATTTCGCCGGCTACATGAGCTTGTTCCTGCTCGATACCGGCCACATCCACGCCATCGACGGAGAGCAAACCGCTTGGCTAGCACGGCACCTGCGCGCTCGACGCAACACACCCCACCTGTTCGCGGCGTACCACGTGCCAGGCTACCCCTCGCATCGCGAATACGAAGGGCATGAAAGCACGCTCGTACGCGAGCACTGGTGCCCGGTGTTCGACGAGTTCGGGCTCACCGCGGCCTTCGAGCACCACGACCACACCTACAAACGCACCTTTCCCATTCGCCACGGCAATGTCGACCCCCAGGGCGTGCTGTACCTGGGCGACGGTGCCTGGGGCCAGTTGCCACGCCCGGTGCATAGCGTGTGGTCGAAATGGTACTTGGCCGCTTCGGCTAGTCGCAATCACGTGGTGCTGGTCACGCTCGAAGCTGGCCGCCGGCGTTACGAGGCGATCGACCCGCGTGGCAACGTCATCGACGCCTTTGCCCAAGACCCCACCGCGAAGACCGCTGCTGCTGATTCCTCTGCGTCGCCGTCTGTTGCCGCTGCTGTTTCTGCGTCGGCCTCTGCGTCTGCTGAATCTGCTGCCGCTGCTGCGTCGGCGGCCGCCGTACAGTAATTTCGCGCAAGATTCATTCCAAGCCAGTCTCGGTGTTACTTGGTTTTGCTAATACGAAGCTCCCACGTAGCTTATGTGCGGCTTGGGTGTCGAATCAGAATTCCATTTCGTCGAGCTCGCACGACGCCCGTGAACAAGATCGTGCTATCGCCATAGCGGGCGTCAGTAGTCTGCAATTGGCTTGACACTTGTGTCGACTCCCCACACATTGTTGACACGTTCTGATTGCTCGCGCAATCCCACGACGAGTTAGCATCTGACGAAGGAGGGCAGGCAAGGTGGCACATTACCAATTTCGAACTGCGAAGAGCACGCGATCTAAAAGCCGCGTTCGGTCGCCCGAGGCCTTGGAAACGCGCGCTATGCTCAGCGCGTACCCGCTGGGCGAACCATTTGCCGTCAATCTAGTTACGGCCGACGAACAGAATCAGGCCGCGGTTGCCGTAAATGAATCGGGTCGCTTCGTGGTCACCTGGACAAGCGACTTCCAAGAGTCCATTGTCGAAGGCAATGTGATTGCGCGCGTTTATGCCGCCGACGGTACGCCGATTACCGGCGAGATTTCAGTCAATCAAACGACGGCGAACGAACAAGGCGAATCGGACGTCGCGATCGACACCGACGGCAATTTCGTCGTGGTCTGGAAGTCACTTTCCTCGGTCACCTCGACATATGAGATCCAGGGCAGGCGGTTTTCCGCGTCGGGCACGCCGCTTGGCAACGAATTTCAAATCAACACGCAGACTGTCGGTGACCAGACGTCGCCCCAGATTGCCATCACCCCCGCGAACACGTTTTTCGTTGTGTGGAACGACTCCGTTGGACACCAGATTCCAGGGCTTCCCTTTGGCACCGTCGAAGGGCGGCGCCTGGATGCATCGGGAAGTCCAAGCGGGAGCCAGTTTACCGTGGCAGATAGTGAATCCGGCACTCAAAGTAATGGTCGGATCGCGGTCGATGCGATGGGCAATGCGGTCGTTGTTTTCAATAGCGACATCCAATCTCGCATGCGATTCCAAAGGCTGAATTCCACGGGTCAGTTAGTGGGCGGTCCGACCGACGTTTCACCTTCCGCTGGAAAAGTGTGGGACGTTGCCATGAATGCAGATGGCGAGTTTGTGGTCTCCTTCGACTCCGAGTTTCAAATTAGCCCACACGAAGTCTTCGCCCGTAAGTTCGATGCCAATGGCAATTCGCTTACGGAGGATATCCTGGTTTCACACTACGGAGCGAACTTCTCAACGTCGTCGTCCGTGGCGATCGATGCCAGTGGCGACTTCGTCGTTGCCTGGGGGATCGAATTCCCTGGCGGCGACGCGCCAACAATGGTTCGGCGCTATCTAGCCGATGGCACTCCGGACGGGACAAACATCCCGATTCCAAACGGAAATCCACCCATTCCCACGCGCCCCAGTGTGGCGAACGTGGCCCATGGCGACTTCGTGGTCGCATTGACCGGAGGGCGACCGGTCGACGGCTCTGGAATCCTTGCTCAGCGATTTCGAGTCAACGATCCTCCACTTGCAAACGCCGGCGGTCCTTATTCAATTCTCGAAGGGGACGTCTTGCACCTCGATGCAACAGGGACACAAGACCCTGATCCCGGCGATTTGTTGTCGTATGCCTGGGACATCAATGGCGATGGCGTTTTTGGCGACACGACCGGAGTTGCGCCACAATTGACCTGGGCCCAGTTGCGACAATTGCTGAACGTCAGCGACGCGCCTGTCAATGGTCAGGTGCGTGTTCGCGTCTCGGATCCAGATGGCCATGTTACGACATCGGCCGCGGTCCCCTTGCTTGTGGCAAACGAGCCAGCCCGCGTGATCCGCGTCGCCATTCGAGGCACCTCGAGCGTCAATTCGGTTTACGACATTCCATCAGGGTCGGGCGAGCAGTTGCGGACGGTGCCGGTTGCCTTGGCAAATCAGATTCGAATTGGCTTCGATCAGGCCGCCGTGGTTGATATGAATGATCTAATTCTGACTGGCGAACGAGTGGCTACTTATCCAATCAGCGACTTCAGCTACAACGCGACAAACTTTGAGGCAACCTGGACATTTGCCCCGCCCTTTGGTGCCGACCGGATGACAATTAGGTTGGCTGGCGCAGGTCCATCGCCTGTAACGGACTTAGCGGGAGCTGCGCTAGATGGCGAGTGGGAGAACCCAGTCAGCCTGAGCGATGACCACAGCCAGAGCTATCCGTCCGGAAACGGCGCGCCAGGAGGAGATTTTCAATTCCAATTCCGTGTTCTTCCCGGCGATGCAAACCGAGATGGTGGCGTGGGCACTGCAGACTACGCACTGTGGGCCGCGCAGTTTGGACGTGTCGACGCGGCGATTACAACTGACTTCGATGGGAACGGATCGATCGGCGCGGGAGACTACGTGATTTGGGCCGCGAATTTTGGAATCAACCATAACGTAGCACCATTGATCGCATCGCCACTCAGTCTCTCGATGCCGTCTGGAAGTTCGTTGGCGACTAGCACTCGACTCAATTTCCACGAAACCATATTGATCGAGGCAAGTAGCGTGGCACAATCGCGAGTTTCGCTGGCGGTTCCACCTAGCTTCAAGACGGTCGTTCAACAGATTCACGCTGGTAGGCCTGCGAGAACGCGAGCAGTGTACCGCGCTTTGGACGCATTGTTCGCAGCCATTGGAACGCCACCGGAATAGTTCCGAC
>CAYSXM010000109.1:0-9439 GCA_964434905.1 uncultured Pirellulales bacterium
GGCCCAAAATCCCCGCGCCGGCAATTGGCCCCATTCTCCCAAACAAAATGCCATCGTTGGTGTTGGGGTCTTGGGTGCTGCCGTTGGCGGCGTCGCCCTTGAACAGTACCGAACCAGCGGGGCCCGTCACCGAGTAGAACACGTCGACGCCGGCGCGGTCGAAGGCCTCGCGCATGGCCAGCGCTTCGACCCGGTCGGTGTTCAGCGTGGCATCGCGGATGGCGTCGTTGCCCACGGCGGTTTGCGCGGCCGTCTCGGTATTCACCCGCGTCAGCCGCCCCGCCGTGTCGGCGGCGCCGGGAAGCTGCTCATAAGCAAATAATCGCCCGTCGATACCCATCAACAAATCGCGCACGGTGGGCGCAAAGGTCGGCGGCGTGAGCGTGCCCAAAACACCCACCGGGTTGCTGGGGTGCGCCCCCGTGGCCGGGTTCACAATCCACAGCCCTGGCGTGTTGGCCACCGCCGCCGAAACAAACAACGGCAGATCTTCCAACTGGAACGGTTCGACCACGGTATCGAGCTCGGTGCGGGTACCAATCGGCAAGATCGGCGAGGTTTGACCGACCGGAACAGTGACGTCCTCGTCTGACGAACCGGTGACGAACCCTGTGAACCCGACGTGGTCTTCCACCACGCGTGCCAGGCCATCGTTGGGTTCCAACCGCACCAAGGGATCGCCCAGCCCGTTGAACTGCGTTTGCAGCACGCCTGGAACAAGAATGTTGGCGTGAACCGCCACGTAGTATTGACCCTCGGGTAGCAGGATCGAACCGATGTACGGATCGAGCCGCCCCAACGAGCCGCGAGACAGATCGCGAATGTCGTCGGCCATGCCAGGGCGAACCTGGTCCTGGTCGACGTTGGAATCGCGACCGTTGAACACCAGGCGTCCGGCAGCGTCGAAAATGGAAATCGAGGTGTCTGGGTTCTGTAGTCCGTCGCCATAGTCGACATCGAGCACGACGGGCCAGGTTTTCTGGCCCCCGTTCACCCCCGGAATCGACTGCACCTGCAACACCTTGATCTGGAACTTGTACCAGTTCACCAAGGTGTTGGGCGAGGTATCGCTGCCCGACAAGCGGCCCGCGACCGACAGTGCTGCGCGATCGGTTTGCAATAGATTGCCCAGGTCGATGGCCTGCGCCGGCACGATGTTGGCGCCATTGGCGGCGCTGGCCGATTCGCCGACCAAGGGTGAATGTTGGGGCATGCCCAATACTTCGATACCGGTGGTGGCGAAGCGAATATCGGCATTGCGCACCGTCGAGCCTGGAAACTCGTCGCCCGCTCGCAGGCGGATTTGCAGTCGATACGCACCGCGACTCTGTCCGGCATCCAGCCGCGACAAATCGGGGCTGAAACTGCGCACCCGAATGGTATACACCCCTTGGACACCGACCGTGCCTGGCAGCACGATCGCCAACAGCGGATCTTTGGGGTTCACGCTATACAAGTCGGTGCCCAGGCCCTCGGCGATCGAGTCGTCGGAGACCGCCGGCGCCAGGCCGCCAGGGCCTTGGGCCAGGAGCACGTTACCCTGGGTGTCGACCAACTCGATCACGGCGTCAAGCGTTGGCGAGGTATCGTCGACATCGAACCAGACGGAGGTTCCCGCCACGGCCACGAAGCTATACACATCGACATCGCCCGGCCGGCTGGCGGCAATCGATCCACGAATGTCGAAGCCCAGGCGGCGGTTGTCATCGCCAGACAGGTCGTTCGGTGCCAGTTCGCCAACGAATTGCGCGCGTGAGGGATCGCCGTTGGGGTCGGGACCTTGCGTCACGGGGCGCTCGTCCTCAAGGACGGGCGCGACGTTGCGATCGTTCGAGAAGCGATCGAGCCGCACGCTGCGCCAATCACCCGACGCGCCGCCGGTGGGGTTCTCGGCCACCGCCTCTAGGAAGGTGGTCACCGTGGCGGTCGTGGCTGTGGGATCGATGATCCAGGCCTGGGCGGTGGTGACGTCTTCCAATCCGTACACCAGGCCTAGCTCGGCGTCGTTGAAGGCCGGCAAGCTGGTGCGGTCGATGTTGCCTGTTAGTGAAAAGCTGGTGCCATCGGTTTCGAGAAGGTCGATCAGATCGGCAAACTCATCGGCAGCGAAACCCTCATAGCGCGCGTTTTGCAGCCCCGGACCGGCCAGGTAGATCCCCCCTTGGCTCACACCCACGCGCTCGGCATTGTCGAGCGTGAACAGCCGAAAATCGGCCGTTCCTGGTGTTCCGACCGGATAGAGCAAGTCGTCGCTGATACCCTCCACGTCTTCATCGAGATAGTTGATGAACTTGATCGTGCCCAGCGGCTGGCTGCTGGAAAAGCGGATCGTGTTTTCGTAGCGTGTCTGGCCATTGGCCATGCGGCTGGTGACTTCCCAATTCACCGTGCCGTTTTGTCCGGCGAAGGTTCCCCGCGTGACAATCACATCCGGGGACACGAGCATGGGCGGTTGCGTAATCGTCGTATCCGCCAGGCGCACTGCGCCCCCCGCGGGGCCGAGGTCGATCAAGTTCGAATAGTCGAAAATAAAATCGTCGTTGGTCAACAGGCGCGTTTTCCCCTGCGCGGTGACCCCCACGTTGAATGTGTCGCCTCCGGCAGACACGTTGACCTCGAAGTGCCCCACGACATTGGTCGGCACGTCGTTGTCGATGCGAGGGCCATTGTTCACCTCGGGCCCGGTGGGCAAACCAGTCATGGTTCCCACATTGGCTGTATCGGTCTGGGGGCGGCCATCGGGCGTGAGGCCTGCGCCGACCGAATTGTCGGCCAGGCTGGTCAGCACCACCGGCGCGCCGGGCAATCCCACAATCTGCACGGTTCCGCCGATGCGGTCCGCCACGTCGCCAGGCACGCCGCCTGCGGTAATCCCCGCGCCCAGCGTTCCGGCGGCATCGGGCACGGTCAGCAGCTTGACGACCAGGCTTTCGCCCGGCCGGCTTTCTAGACGCAAACCACTGTAGGTATGGTGATTCGACACCAGCAATTCGTCCTTGACGATGTGCACGATGTCGGTGTCGTCCCACACGCTTTCCACGGTCAAGGGCGCGGGTCCCAGCACCGACAAGCCATTGGGCAGCGTCACGCTCGATCTTTGATTTCGCACTGCCAGGCCGTTTTCCAGGTTGCCCGCCATCCGATTACCGCGGATCAGGGGCCCGTGATTTTGGTAGTCGGTCAGGGCCTGTACCCAACCGGTGCTGCGGCCATCGTCGCCGCGCAGCTCGCGATCCAACGAGTTCACGTCGATGGTCATCGCGGTGCCGGCATTGTCGCGGATGATGTTGTCGATGAAGATAGGCTGCGCGCCTCGCACGAAGATGGTCGCGGCGCGATTCTCGCCGCGGCCGTCGCGCCCGGTCGCCGCAACCCCGGCCGCGTGATTGGCCAGTAGCGTGTGCGCGATGCGTACGTCGGCCTGCACAATTTCCACAGCGTTGAAACGATCGGTGTTTCCTTCGATCGTGGCGGCGCCTCCGCCAAACTGCACCACGGCCTGATCGATACTGCCGCGCGACGTCGGACGGAACATCAGCCCGGCCCAATCGCCCGGCTGGCCGCTGGAGGTTTGCTGGTCGTGGTTGGTGTCGAACGTTCCGCCCGCGCCGTACCGGTCGTCGCGAATCGAGGTGAGCACCACCGACCGGCCAGCCTCGCCCTCGGCCAGCAACTGCGCGCCGAACTCGGCTTCGATGCGCGCGCCCCCCAGCTTGACCACCACGCCCGGATCGATCGCTAGTTGACCGCTGGGCCTGGCCAGCAGAACGCCCCCAGTGGCCAGGGGGCCACCCGGCCGGCCCCGAATGAGCAAGCTTTCCGCCACAATGTGCACGATGTCGGCGTCGTCGAATCGCGCCGACACATCGACATGGTTGATGATCCCCGGCAGCGATGGCGTCGACACGCGCACGAACAGGCCGTTGAGCGAATTGTCGAACACTCCATTGCCGTGGACGTCGGGGCCGACCCGGTCGTAGTCGGCTTGAAAGTTAGGACCGAAGAAATGAGTTTCCTCGAAACTATTGGGGTCGGCCGACAGTGCTTCTCCCGCGTTGCCATGCACCCGGTTGTTGGTGATTGTCGGCCGCGCGCCGTCGATCCAAATGGCCGAGAATGGTAACTCGATCGAATTCTCCGGCACCAGACCGCCACCAAAGCGAATGTCGGCACCGTTGACATAGTTCAAGAAGATGCCTTGCGCTTCGCGATCGGAATCGGCCCGCAACACCAAGCCACCCCAATCGCCCAACAGCGGTGTGTTGGGAAGCGGGTCGCTGTCTTGGCCCACGCTGTCGTAGAATGAAGTGATGTGAACCGGTGCTGCCGGAGTTCCCAGCACCTGCAAGGCGCCCAGGGCGCGATTGACCAAGGCCGACGACGTTCCCACGTCGACGTTGGCGCGCGCCAATTTGAGCACCACGCCGGGATCGATCATCAGGGTCACGCCGCGAGGCACCTCGAGCCGAGGACCATCGGCCAAGGGCGCGCCGCTCGGCCCCAGGCCTATTTCATAGGCCAAGTTGTCGCTGGGCGTAGAGATCAGGTTGTCGGCGCCGCCATTGGCGACAATCCGTACGATGTCGCCGGGTTGCGCCGCATTGAGGGCCGCGCCGATGGAGCCATAGGGACTAGCAGCCGAGCCGTTCCCCGGGCCCGCCGCGGCCTTGTCGACCAGCAAGGTGCGGCTGGCCGATTGGGCAGTGAACCAGAAGTTGTAGGCCCCGCCAGCCGTGCCATCGCCATCGCCGTCGAGCGGTTGACCGGTGCGGTCGGTCAGTTGCGCGCCGGCGGTCGTTTCGAAATGCAATCGTAGGTCGTAATTGCCCTGCGTTCGTCCGCCGGCGCCGCTATCGGTCGACGCCGGATCGAACTGGTCGTTGCCCGTGCTCGAAACCGCCAGGTAGTACGTACCGGCCGAGAGGTTCAGATCGACCAGCGAGTCCTTGCCGAAATAGTCGTCGTTCCGCGCGATCAGCGTTCTGCGACCGTTGTCTTCGCGATAGAGCGACAGCACACTGTCGAGCAAGCTGACATTGCCCAGGCGTTCCGCCACAATCTCCGCGCGCAGGTGGCCCGCTTCGGCAAGTTGGAATTTGTAGAGGTCGACGTCGTTGCTATCGAGTGCGTGAATATATTGCCCATGGACCACATCGCCCGCCTGGGGCCAGATGGGTTCTGCGTTGATCAATTGCAAATTTGGATCGGGCAGGTCGGCTCCCATGATGGTCAGCGGCAAGTCGTAGCTGTGACCCAGGCCCAGCGCGTGGCCGATTTCGTGCATCAGCGTGCGGAAGAACCCGCTGCCAAACACTTCGGAATCGCTGCTGATCGCGTAGCCATTCATCACCACGCTGCCCGGGCCGCCCCAACTGGGACCCTCGGGACCAACGGGCGAAGTGGGGCTTCCGTACCGCGGATCGCCTACCACAATCGAGGTATTCACTCCCACCGGTGCGCCGGGGCCGTCGGTCTCCACCACCTGGATGCCGAGGTACCGCGCGTACAACTCATAGGCCTGTCGCACCAGGTCCTTCATGCGATTGGTAATCAGATTGTTTTGGATCGGCTGCGACGCACCCGGCACCGGGCCATAGGTGGCCGGAAAGTAATAGCCATAGGTAGTGACCCCGTCGGACGTGTCGGCGCCGCCGGTGTGCGGGCCCTCGATATAAGGAGGCAAGATACGGTGGCCCGGTTCGTTGTCACCGCCAGGCAGAGGTGGATGCGTGCCGAAACTTTGAATGGTCGAGCGAATGACTTGCGTTGTCGCGCCGAGTGTCAGCAAATTGGTCAGGGCATCGAAGGTGTCCACCGGATCGGTAGCCGGTGTGATGACCGCAGGTGGAACCGGCAAAGGCGCATCGTTCCCCACGCGCAGACGCATGACCCCCGCGCCGCGCGCGTCGAGTTGGTCGAGGTTGCTAGCAAACGTTAGCACCACCGTGCCGGCCTGCGGGTCGTAGGTTGCGGTGCTGGGCATGAACACTGCGTCGTCGGCAGTGTCGGCGGTGCCGGCGGTGAAAATCAATTGATACACGGCGGTGTTTTCGGCGGCGGCAGGGTCCAACTCGTCGCGATTGAAGTACAGCACAATCTGGTTGCGCTCTTGCGACAGAACCGGCGCACCCGCACTGCGCGTGACCAACGTGGCGGCGCCGCCGCGATGCGCGCCCGCGGCATCGGCGTTGGGCGCTCCGATCAGCACGTGGGCGGCCGTGGCGGCCAAGGTCAGGCCGAAGTTGTCCCCCGCTTCGGCGCCCGTCGGCAGGTAGGTTTGGCGCAGCAGGCCGCTGGGGCTGAACAGATAGACCGCGCCCGCCGAGCCGGCGGTAGGCAGGTCGTGCAACGGAGCACCAATCAACAGGTCGTTATCGGAAAACGCCACGGAACGGCCAAAATGTTGGCTGATCCTGGGCTCCGGCGCGGTGAATGTTCGCACCAGGTTGCCTACCTGGTCGAACAGGTAGACGGCGCCGGAATCGAAAACCGGCGTGTCGGCCAAGGGGGCACCAATCAGCACCTGGGTGGCGCTAATCGCCACAGAGCCGCCGAATTCGTCGCCTTGCCCGCCCGGATTCAAGAACGTGTGGAGCAAGTTGCCGGCGCCATCGAACAGGAACGCTCGGCCGCCGTCGGGTCCGCCGATCGAGCCGACCAGAATGCGATCGCTGCCCCAGGTGGCCAGGCTGCTGCCGAAACGGGCGGTGAGCGTCGGTTGGGGGTTGGCCAATTTGACCAGCGCGCCGCCGCCGGCAGGGGCCAAGAACACGGCGCCGGTCTTGTCGAAGCCCGGTTCGTCGTGGGTTGGCGCGCCGATCACGATACGATCGCCCAGCACGGCAACACTGGCGCCAAAGGCCTCGCCGGGATGTGCCGTGGGGCTGATAAAGGTACGCTGAAAATCGCCCGTCGCATTGAATAAATGGACCGCGCCGGCGCCGTCGAATCCGGCGTCGTTGTCCGACGGCGCTCCGACTGCGAACATCCCGTTGCCGGCGGCGAGCGCGGCGCCAAATTGATCGCTGGCACGCACGGTGGGGTTCAATACCGTGCGGACGAGCGTACCCCCCGCATCGAGCAAATACACGGCCCCCGAGTCGGTGCCCCCCGCGTTGTCCAAGGGCGCGCCCACGATCGAGGTGCTGCCCAACAGCGCCACCGTCGCGCCGAACTGGTCGTTGCCGAGCACCGGCGAGGGGTCGGGCGTGGGATTGCCAATCGTCAAGCTGGCGTCGCCGACGGGCCGAGACAGTGGTTGAGGCACCACGCCCAGCACCAACGGTCCCAGATCGAGATCGAACTGAATGTGCCGATCGACTCCGTCGTTGAACGGTTGGGCCGCGGTGTTGCGAAGCGGATTGGCGCCGGCGCCGACGATGGTCACGCGATACAAGTCATCGACAAGCGTTTCAGCAAACCGGACCAGAACTTCGTTGGGGCGGTCGCCCAAGGCGCGATATCCAGGCGTTAAAAGCACGTCGGCCGAGTCGCCAAACATGCCGTCGTAGCCGCTGCGGCGCACCTGAATGCCCGCCAGCGTCGCGGGATCGATCGACTGACCCACGTCGAACGTAAAACGCAATTCGCCTGGCGCGTGGTGGATGGTTTGACCATCTTGCAGCAGATCGCCACCCGAGGGCGAGACCGATAGAAGCTGTGGACCGACCGCTAGCAGCTCGCGTCGTTCAAACGGCTCGAGCCCCAGCCTGCGCGGCTCGCGGCGTCTAGGTAGCTCGGTGCGAACAGCGCGCAAGGACTTAAGCGGCCACCAACGGCCGCGCGGTAACGAACCCATGGCAGGTCCCTCTTCGTGTCAGTTCCGCTGACGAGATGGGGAATCGAGCAGACTCCGAGAAGTATCGTTGTGCGCGCATTCCGACGCAACTAAAAGCTGACCCAACTTGCCTGGATTAAACCGGCAGCCAAGCGGTGATCGATGGCTTTAGACCGACGCTTGAAGCTTCAGAGGGGCCGCGTTCTAAGAAGAAAACCGCGGGAAACCCCAAACTTTCGAGGTGCGCTCGATTGGTCGCGTGGCTAGGCCACTTGGGCCAGCACGTAGGGGCCCTTGGGAATGACCGTTATTTCCGCAGACGGGCCATATTCTCGCAAACAATTGGCCACGGCCTGTTCGACTGTCGGGGCGCTATCCACGAACAGGGTCGACAGGACCTCGGCCGGTAGGCCGTCGCTGACCACGGTCACGCGTGCCTTGCGGCGCACCTTGGCCAGTTCCTCAAGTTGCCATTGGTCCATCACGAAATAGTCTTTACCCAAGATCCGCTCGACGAACGTGGGCAAATCGGGGTTCTCGGTGAACAGCCTTTGAAATTCTGGGCTGCCGATCCCCTCGCTCAGACTGGCCGCCAGCACGATCGTTCCGCCCTGCTTGACCACCGGAAGGGCGCCGACCAGCCCCTTAACCGCCTGATAAAACGTCGTATCGAGCGGGTAACCAGCCGAGCTGGTGACCACCACGTCGGCTTCGCGCGGGGCGGTGTCGCGCACGACTTCACGGACAAATGCCACGCCTTCCAGGAAGGCCGCTTCCATGTCGCCTGCCACGAACCGCAGCGGCCGGCGTTGTGCGTCGATCACCGCATTGACAATAAAGTCGCAGCCCACATGGCGCGCGATCCAAGTGTTTTCCTCGTGTACGGGGTTTCCTTCGAGCACACCGCATTCTGCGCGAGGATGTTCCAGAAATTCGGGTCCGTGCCAGACCTTCACGGTCTCGAGCGCTGCCAAGCCCGGGCAAATCAGCTTCCGGCCGCCGGAATAGCCCGCCATGAGATGCGGTTCGATCAGCCCGGTGGTGATTTTTAGGTCGGCCTCGACGTACCGGCGGTCGATCCAGATCGGCACGCCGCGCGGACTATGGCCCAACCAGGCGTGCTCTTCCAATCGCGTGCCGTGGTGGTCTTCCACGCGGTACGTACCGGCGATTTCAGGCCCCAGCATTTCGACCAATTCGGCAGGCGTACTGGGGCGATGCAAACCAGTAGCCACTAGCAGCAAGATGTTTTCGCGCGCGATGCCGGCCGCTGCGAGCGTGCCCAATAGGGGCCGCAGAATGATCTCGTTGGGCACCGGACGGGTAATGTCGCTGACCACGACGCAAGCGTTTCGCCGCCCCCGGGCCAGTTCGGCCAGTGGCGGGCTGGCCAGGGGATGGCAGAGCAATTCGGCCACGGCCTGTTGAGGTTGCTCCAACACGGGTGTGGAGCGATACCCTAACTGATGTACGACCCGATCGTCAGGCAACTCTACATCGAGACCGGTCCGGCCATATTCGAGTCTGACCCGCATCGGTGACCTATTTCTTGCCACCGGCGGGCTTGCCACCAGCCGGTTTGGCGGCAGCAGCGGCAGGCTTGGCCGCGCCACCCTTGGCGGCTGCGCCCTTGCCGGCCGCCGCAGCCGGGGCGGCAGCGGT
>CAYSXM010000110.1:0-9417 GCA_964434905.1 uncultured Pirellulales bacterium
TCTTGCTGTCCGGCGACCGTGGTGTTGAGACGGAACTCGCCGCCCCGACGGCCGCCGGTCGTCAGGTAGCATTGACCGAAAATGCCGGCGTCGTCGAGCTGGCCGACCGTGGTGCCATTCCCGGCCCAAACCACGATAAAATCGCCCAGCGCCGACATGGCCACCGACGGATACCGTTGGTCGCCGGCCGTCGACCGGTTCACCTGGAATTCGGCGCTGGCCCCAGCGCCCGAGGGAGAGAACCGCGCGGCATACACTCCATAGCCGCTGCCGTCTTGGCCCGCGCTCGACCAGGCTACCACGAAGTCGCCATTGCGCCGATCAACCGCCACGCTCGGCTCGCGCTGCGCGCCATCGGTGGTCTGGTTGACGCGGAAGTTCGCTCCCACGTTGACGACATCGATGTCAAAGAGCTGGCCAAACACGCCGAATCCGCTGCCATCGCCTCCCGATTCATCTTCCCACACCACCACGAAATTGCCCGTCGCGTCCATGCCCACGCGCGAGTGCTGCTGGTTGCCGGTGCCTTGCGGCAAGACCGACGACGATGTCGGCTCGCCGGCATAAGTCACGTTCAGTGTCCATCCGGTCAAGATCGAGCCGAACTCGTTGATGGTGTTGCCGTTGACATCGGTGCGCAGGGTACGGTCGGTAATTTCCAAGGTCCACACCCCGGTCACCGACTCGTCGTCGAAGTCGCTCAGGTTCCCTACCGGTCGGAACGAGCCCGAGAACGGCGCCGTGCCCGCCGTGATCAGCACCGCCGCCTCGTCGTCGAGCGTGGTCCCCAGCACGTTGGCACCCGCCGGCAAGTCGATGAACAATCGCACGCGGGTGCCGGTCGGACTTACCAGAAACACATCCAGGTCCTGGTCGAACGGGTGGTTGATGTTGACGGTGACGTTCAGATCAAGGATCGGAAAATCATCGGTAATTAGCATCGTCGACAGCGCGACACCCTGGTTCGGAATGTCGACCGGCACGTTCGTGGCCGTGTACGCGTTCAACAGGTTGTTCACCTGGAACTCGGCCGACGCCGGTACGCCCTCGAAATTGAATTTGCGGGCGAAGATGTTGCCGTCGAAGGTCTCGTCGCCGTTCTGGCCCAGGGCAGTCCAGGTGACCACGAAGTCGCCGTCGGTGTCCATGGCCACGCTCGACCAGTACTGCACGCCTTCCAGGGTCGAGTTCACCAGAATTTCATCCGACAGCGGGTTCCCCGCCGCATTGAACACTCGGGCGTACACGTTGGCCTCGGTGAACGCGTCGTCGTCCTGGCCGTAGCTGGTCCAGGTAACCACGAAGTCGCCGTCGGCATCCATGGCCACGGCCGGATAGGTCTGGTCGTTCGTGGTGAACTGGTTCACCTGGAACTCGTTGCCGGCCTTTGTGCCATCGGCGCGGAAGCGCTGACCGAAAACGCCGAAACCGCTGCCATCTTGCCCACCGCTGGCCCACACCACGACATAGTCACCGTCGTCGTCGCTGGCCACGGTTTGCTGGCTTTCGGCAAACGTCCGCTGGGCGTCGATCACCGTGGTGTTGGCGCGGGTTTCGCTGCCGGCGGCCTTGGGCTTCGAGATCGAGAACGTGCGGATGAAGTTACCCAGCCGCGCGCCGTCGTAGTTGCCATCGAGCGGATTGCCCGAGGTGTCGGTGGTGAAATCGAACAACACCAGGTTGTACAGCCCATCGCCCAGTGGGGCCGGCACCAGCGGATCGCCCGCCTGGCCATCGCCGTCGAACGTGAGCACGGCCTTCCATTTGCGCTCCGCCGGATCGAAATCGAAGGTCACCGACTTCACGCCGCCGACAATCTGGGTGCCATTGCGGAACAAGGCCCAGTTGGCCGGATTGATCACGCTTTCAAAACCGATGTCGCCCCCGACCACCGACATTTCCTCACCGAAGTACACATCCAGCGTATTCACCTCGGCCGTGATCACGTCTCCGTCCAATACCTGCACGCCGGCAAACTGCGTGTCGCTGACAATCGGCCCGTCGTTGTCGGTCTGCTCTCGGAAGCTGCGGGCAAAAATTCCCTGGGTATCACCTACCCCATTGCCGCTCCACACGACAATAAAATCGCCCTTGCCGCTCGAGGCCACTCCCGGCACCGCTTGGGTGCCGTCCAGCGTGGTATTCACCAGGAACTCGCCGGCGCCGGTCGCGCCCTGCGGCGGGGTGCGCGGCGTGCCATCTTGGGCAAACCGCCGGGCGAACACACCCGACGAATCGACCTGGCCCTGCTGCGAGCCATAGCCGCTCCAGGCCACGACGAAGTCGCCGTCGTGATCGATCGAGACCGAGACGAACTGCTGGTTGCCCAACGTGGTGACGTTGGCCCGCACGTCGGTCACGGCCAAGTTGGTGTTGGGGTCGATGGCCGGCGCGCCGTTGGCCTGGAAGCGTCGGAAGAACACTCCATTCCCGCTCGCGTCGACGCCGGTCCAAGCAATCACGAAATCGCCGCTCAGGTCGCTCGCCACGCGCGAAAACCGCTGGTCGCCGGCGGTGCCGGTGTTGACCACGAACTCATCGGTTATCGGCGCGCCCACGGCATTGAATTTGCGCGCCGCGATGCCATCGCCCGCGCCGTCGCGCAGCGCACTGGTCCAGGTCACCACGAAGGAACCCGTGGCATCCATCGATACGGTGGAAAATCGCTGCGCGCCGGTGGTGAACTGATTCACCTGGAACTCGTTGCCGCTGACCGTGCCCTGCGAACTGTAACGTTGGGCGTACACTCCATAGCCGCTGCCGTCCTGACCATAGCTAGTCCAGGTGACGACAAAATCGCCCAGCACGTCGACCGCCACGCTGCTCCATTTCTGGTTACCCACGGTGGTCTTGTTCACCAGAAACTCGTCGCCCAGCGCCGTACCGTTGGCAGCGTAGCGACGCGCGTAGATATTGCCTGAATTCAATCCGTCGCCGTATTGCCCGTAACTCGTCCAGGTCACAATGAAATCGCCATCGGCGTCCATCGCCACGCCCGCATGGTTTTGGTTGCCCAGAATATTCTGGTTGACCTGCGTTTCGGTCCCCAGCGGCGTGCCGTTGGCGCTGTAGCGCTGCAAATACACGCCGTCGCCGCCGCCGTCTTGGCCCGCGCTAGTCCACACCACTACGTAATCGCCATCGGCATCGGCGGCCACCGCCTGCGGGCTTTCCACCTCGGTGCGCTGCTGCGGCGTGACCGCGGTGTTGACGCGCGTTTCGCCGTCGCCCGCCGGCGGCGGCAGTTGAATTGTGAACTGCCGGTTGAACGTGCCGCCGGCGAAACCGTCGTAGTTGCCGTCGAGCGCGTTCCCCTGCTTGTCTCGAATCGTCGGCAGCGCCGTCAAGATGTACACCCCGTCGGCCAGCGGCTGCAAACCGTTCTGGCTCAGGTTGGCATCGAACGTGATCACCGCTTCCCATTTGCCGCTTTGCGTTCCCAACCCCTCGAGCGAGGCCTGGCTCAGCCCGAACGCAATGCTCACGATCGCGCCGGTTTGCGTGACGCCATTGCGCGACATCAGCCAGTTGGCCGGATTGGTCACGCTGTTCAAGCCGGTCGCGCCGCCTTCGGTGTTCATCTCCTCGCTGAATCGCACCACCAGCCGCTGTACCGTCTGCTCGACCACGTCGTTGGGAGTGATCGGGTCGGTCACGCCGGGGGTGGGCGTAGTAACCGTCACGCCGGGGGTCACACCGCCCACCAGGCTCACGCCAAACGGTTCCAGCACCGGTTGATTCTGCGCGCCCGACGCGCTTTGGAACGTGACCAGGAAATCGCTATTGCTCGTGGCGGTAACCACCACGTTGAACTGCGCCGAAAGCGCCGCTTGAATGGCAGCGGCCGTCAGGCTCGCCGAGGCCGCGTTGTAACTGAACGGACCGTAGTTTGTCCCTCCCGCGCGCAGCGAGAACGAGCCCAACGTGGCACCGCCAGTGACACTGACCATCTGCTGTTCGTTGGCCAGATGGAACACGCCCGTGATAATCGGCGCCCCCGTATCGCGCGCCGCCACGATCCGCCGGGTGAACACGCCCGGGTTGTCGACCAGGCCACCGCCTTGCTCGCCGCGGCCGCTCCACACCACCACGAAATCGCCACCGGAATCGAGCGCCACGCCCGGGAACCGTTGGTCGCCCGGCTTGGTGAATGGCACGCGGAACTCGCCGCCAATCGAACCGCCCACGCCGAACAATTGGGTCCCCAACAGTTCCTTGCGCGCATAGCGCAGGGCATACACGCCGTAGTTGTCGGGCGTTCCCAGGCGGGTCGTGTCGTCCTGAAAGCTTTCCCAGGCGATGACAAAGTCGCCCGCCGCGTTCATCGACACGCGGCTGTACTGTTGGTTGCCATCGGCGAACCGGTTGACTTGGAACTCGTCGCCAAAGTTGGCCACGCCTCGGAAATTGAGCGACCAGCCGTTGATCTGTCCGGTCTTGCCGACGCGACTGTCGGTGACCAGCAGCCGCCATTTGCCCTGGCTGTGTTGCCCGTTGAACGCGGTCACGCCGACGCTCGCGCCGAAATGGGTCGACCCGTCGGTCCCCACGGCCAGCGGAATGAAGAGACCACCGTTGAATGGGTCTTGCCCCGCCGGGAACAACCCCACCGACAAATCGCTGGGCCGCGCGTGCTGGATATCGAAGGTAACCGTTAGGCCCGCGATGATGAAATCGTCGGGCACGTCGAGTTCGACAATGGTGCTGCCCGAGTTGTCGGCGATGGGAACCTGGTTTTCGCCGCCGAAATAGTTGGCGGTGAACTGGGCCGGTCCGACCGGTACGCCGTTCGAGTCGAAACGCCGCGCGAAGACGCCATTCTGGCCGCCGGCGCCGAAGCCGTAGCCGTTGCCGTTGACGTCCTGGCCATAGCCGGTCCAGGTGACGACGAAATCGCCATCCACGTCCATCGCCACGCTGGTGAACGATTGGTTGCCTGCTACGTTCTGGTTGATGCGGAACTCGGGCGAACGAGCGCCGCTGTTGGCCGCGCCGTAAATGAATTGCGCGCCGGCGATGTCGTCGGCCTGCGGGCCGCGGAAGTTCTCGCTATAGATCGGGTTCATCAGCGAATTGGGCACCGCCGTGTGGCCCAACCCAATGGCATGCCCGATCTCGTGCGTCGCCACTTGGAAGATATCGACCGCGGCGCCGCCGAAGCCGATCTGCCATTGATCCTGACTGTCGAAGTGCAAATCGCCGGCCACCGCGCCGCCATTTGCCGGTGGGAAGAAACCGTGCGCCAAGGTCCCGCTCGGACCGTCGAACGGATGCCCGCCCACGCGAATATCTGCCGGACCGGGTGTGCCGAAATCTTCACCGCCATCGGTGATTTCAATGAAGTTGATATTGGCCACCTGTTCCCAGGCGTCGAACGCGGCGCGGATCTCGTCCGCAAAACCCTGGGGCATGAACGTGTCGAGCGCAACGTTCGTCCAGCCGTCTTCCAGGTTCTGGGCGTCGCGCACACCGGCCGGCATGAAAGCCCAGGTGACCACCGCACCGGTGCCAAACTGCGGCGGGCCCCACTTGCCCGGCACCGTCGGGCCAATCTCGAAGTCGTCGAACACGCCGCCCGGACCGGGGCCCAAGCGCAGGCCGTCGGTGGCCAGCCCGCCGCTGCTGCCCGCCGCGCCGCTGGTGCTCGCTGCGGCGTGCTGTTCGAGGTGCGCCACCTCGTTCAGTGTGCCGCTACCCGCCAACAGCTCGTTGCGATTGAACAGCTTGCCATACACGTTGGTTTCGAACGGGCTGTCGCCATCTTGCCCGGCGGAAGTCCAGGTAATGATGAAGTCGCCGGCGCCATTGGTCGCGGCCTGGGGATAGCGCTGGTTGTTGATCGTGGTATCGTTCACCTGGAACTCGCCCGCCACGCCGTCGGTGGTGGTGGCGGCCGACATGCTGGGGCCAATGCCGTCGAAGAACACCACATTGACCGGCGTCACCTGCGGTTGCGGCCGGCTGCCGCTGCCACCGCCAAAGGTCAATTCAAACTGGGTGGTGCTGCGGGCGCGCACGCGCACATCGACGGCCGGCGCGCCGGCCGGCGGATTGCGGAAGGCACTTTCGATCGAGGCGGCGGTTACCGCGCCAAACCCGGCCGTGGTGAAGCTGATCGGTCCATACACAAAGTTCCCCAGCCGTAGCGAGAACTGGCCGCTGGTGGGGTTGCCGGTAACCGACAAGGTTTGCACTTCGTCGACGCCTCCCAGCGGGTTGCCGGCCGCGTCGTAGCGCTGCGCAAAAATGCCGTAGCCGCTGTCGTCTTGGCCATAGCTCTGCCAGGCCACCACGAAATCGCCGTCAATATCCACGGCCACGGTCGGAAATTGCTGGATGCTGTCGCTGGTGCTATTCGCCTGGAAGGCGCCACCCAGTCGATTGCCCAGCGAATCGTACCGCTGACCGAAAATATCCCAACTGGTCTGCGGGTCCGAGCTTTCGCTGGCCCAAACAATGATGAAATTGCCGTCGGGCGTGGAGGTCACGGCCGAGTTCGACTGGTTGCCCAGAATCAACGAATTCACGCGGAACTCGCCACCGATCGGCGCACCGTCGGCACTGAACCGCCGGGCATACACATTGCTCTCGTTCACGGCGTCGCCATCTTGGCCAAACGAGGTCCAGGTGACCACGTAATTGCCCGAGGCGTCGGTGGCCACCGCTTGCGGGCTCTCGCTTTGCGTGACCTGTTCGCCGGGCTTGGTCACATTGACCAACCCTTCGCCGTTTTGCGTGGCGATGATATTGAAGTGCAACTGGAAGCCGAAGCCGTTTTCATCCAGCCCGGTGCTGGTCAGCGGGTTGCCGACCACGTCGCGAATGGTGTTCAACGCCACCAGTTGATAGTTGCCATCTTGCAGGCTGGGTGTGCCCGACAGGGGACCATTGCCGTCGAGCGTGAGCGTGGCTTCCCACTTGTTGGTGGCGGGGTTGTTGACGAAGGTGACCGCCTGCACGCCATTCAAGATCTCGATACCGTTCTTGAGCAGCTTCCAGTTGTTGCGGTTGATGACGCTGTTGACGCCGGTGGTTCCACCGGCGGTAGAGGCCTGTTCGTCGAAGGTCACCACCAGCTTGTTCACCAGGTCGACCACCTGGTCGCCGTTGTCGACCAACTGCCCGGCCGGCGTGTTGATCATCACGTCGGTCACGCGGGGGCCGAAGGCATCCTCGCTTTCGCGGAATCGCTGCGCGTAAATGCCGTCGGTGTCGCCTTGCCCCACGCCGCTCCAAACGACAATGAACGAGCCGTTGGGCTGCACCGCGATCGTGGGGTGGCTTTGAATGCCGTTCAGCGTGCTGCTAACCCGGGTGGGCGGGAAATTGATCGAGCCGAGTTCTTCGACCAGGCCCTGGCTGGTTTCCTCGTCGAACACGTCGAGGTTGGCCGTGGGCGTCAGCCGGCGATAGAAAATGCCGCCGTCAACGTCGTAGTCGCTCCCCTGGAAACTCGAAGAGCCCGGCCCGCCATACACCGCAATCAAGTCGCCATCGGCATCGAGACCCACCGAGGGGTTCAACTGGTCGCCGAGAAACAAGAAGTTGGCATCGGTGAACACTGGGTTGATGTGGATCACCCCGTCCGAGGCTGTTAATCCCACCGCGCCGCGACCATCGGCGTGGAACCGCCGCATGTAGGTGCCCCAACTTTCGGGCACGTCGGGCGCAATGACATAGTCGTTGTCTTGAAACGCTTCCCAGCCGATGGTGATGTTGCCATCGGCATCCATTGCCACCGAGGGGTTGCGCTTGCCGCCGCCCGCCACGTCGACCATGCCGGACAGGGCCACGTCGGAGTCGCCGCCGTCGGAAAACGGATCGCTGGCGCCTGGGAAGTCGGCGCGCAGCTCGTTGGTAATCGGCGAGCCGGTGCCGTCGTAGACCTTGAAATAGATGCCGAGGCTGGCCTCCGAAAAGATCGACGAATCGCGGCGCGCCAGCCGGTCAAAAGCAATGGTGAAGTTGCCGTTGGCCGCCATCGCCACAGCGGGGTTGCCTTCGCCAATGATCCCCGGCAGGTTCTGCTCGTTGACCCGGAATTCGCCCCCCAGCGGGGTCGTGTCGAAGTGGAACCGCTGGGCGCGCACGTCGTTCAAGAAGCTGCCATCTTGCGAGCGCGATTCCCAGGCCACCACAAAGTTGCCGGCGTAGTCCATGCCGACCGAGGGCCGCAACTGATCGCCCACCAGATTGGTGTTGATGCGGAACTCGTCGGTCAGCGGATTCCCCGTCGCGCTGAACCGACGACCATAGATGCCCGAGCTGCCGTCGTAGGGGTCTTGCAGCGCGCTTTCCCAGACCACCATGAAGTCGCCGTCGGCATCGATGGCTACGGAGGCGTTTTTCTGATCGCCTTCGACAAACTGGTTGACCTGGAATTCCCCGGTCAAGGGGAGCCCGAAGCGGTTGTAGAGCCGGGCATACACGCCCGCCTGGTCGCCGTCGGCATCGCCATAGGTAGTCCAGGTGACGACAAAGTCGCCGTCGTGGTCGACCGCCACGGCCTGGTTGCTCGATTCGATGAACAACGACTGGGGGAAGGTGTTGGTCGGCTCGGCCAATCGTTGAGGTAGCGCCGTGTTCTGGTTGACCAGAAACTCGGTCCCCAAGGGCGACACGCTGAGCAGATGCCGCTCTTCCAGGCGATCGATCCGCGGCGTGAACCACTCCCGCTTGCGCCGCGCCGGGTCGTGTCCGCGGCGTGACTGCGGCGTGCGTCGTGAAGCGCGCGCCGAACCGAACCACTTGTTCCAGGAAGCCAACGCCATGGGCTTACCTCTTCTCGACTAAAAGCTGCTTCTGTTCCGGAAACTACCGCGCCGCCGCGTCGTCGAACCGTGGTTCGCCGGGCGCCGGTGTGAGCATTGCCGAGCCTGCCTCGGGGGCCTCGGCCGTGCTCGTCGAATCGTCCCGAAGCTCCTGGCTGGGTCGCAGCCAATAGGAAGAATCGGGGTTGGTGATCGCTTCCAACATCGCCGGTTTATCGGCGTTGAGAATCATCGGTCGCTGCACCCCGGGCACGAACTGCACGTCGTACAACTCGGTGACTCCCGATGTGAATTCGAAAAATGCCCCGGCCGCGCCGCGCCGGCAGTCGACGACCGCCACGCCACAGACGAGGGGCTGTTGCTGTTCTTGAATGGGCAAGCCGCCGAAAATGTGCTGCTCGCGAATGAGCGACAGCCCGACCAGCGCGTAGGGGCCGACGAACGACAACCCGCGCGCATAACCCGGCAACTGGCAGACCACATCCCAGGAACCGCGCTCTAGATCGAACCGCACCAACTCGCCTCGGCCCGAGTTCAGACCCCATAGCGCCCCGGCGTGCCAGCGGGGGCTGTGCGGCATGCACAGGCCGCGGACCACCGTTTCGCCGCTGGGCACATCGAGCACCACGCCGCCGTGTGCCTTGCC
>CAYSXM010000111.1:0-9410 GCA_964434905.1 uncultured Pirellulales bacterium
CTGGTGCGGCAGAAGTATCAGGCGCTGATCCACGACGGCAACGGCCTGCTCGACGCCACGGCGCAGTATGCACACCGCTTCGAGGGCTGGGGCCCCACGTTTGCCCTGGAAGCACGTCGCCAACTGGGCGCGCGGTTCGCGTTTATCAGTAGCGCCCGTGCGTCGCTCATGTGGGGGCACGGCTCGGCCAAGCTGAATATTTTCGAGAACGTTCAGAACAACCAGGCCAACTTCACCGCTACCTATGGTCGCCGCAACGACTTGCAGCCGGTGATGGAGATTCAGGTCGGCGGTGAATACAACTCGATGATGTCGTTCGGCCGCGCCCAGTTCTTCTGCCGCGGTGCGTTCGAGGGCCAGTGGTATCCCGGCGCCGGCAACGCCACCAGCGAGCAAGGCGACATGGCGTTGGTCGGTGGCATGGTCAGCACGGGCATCCGGTTTTAGTGCCGCCGATTGCAATCGCCGCGAACCAACTTACGACGGCCGGGCAAACTGCTCGGCCGTTGTTGTTGTTGGCGGACCACGTTTCTTAAGACGCGTGTTTTCTTAAGCGGCGTGATCGGCGGCGGTTACGCACATCGACGCCAGGTGGCTCGCTACCTGCCGCACGCGGTTGTCGATCCAGCGGCGCACTAACCACCGCGAGCCGAGGTACAACACCGCCGAGAGGGACAGCAACGGCCACGGATTGTACACCGTCCCTTGCTGCACGGCGTGCACCAAGTACCACGACAGGCTCGTGGCCGACACGCCAGGCAGGGTCCAATACTCTCCCACGGCATGTGGTACGGCCACCAGCAACAGCGCCAAGAGAAACAGGCCGCCCCAGATGCTCTCGCGTTTCACCGCGACAATGGCCGTCATCTGGGCCAGCGCGCTCCAGCCAGCACACGCCACCAGCACCACCACCGCTAGCGTGCCGCAGTCGCCCAGCGCCCCGCGCGCTAGAGCAGGCCGCTCGAACCAGGCGGGCAGCCACACCAAGAGCGCCAAGTTCGCGGCGCCCACGATGCCCACCAGCCAACCCAGCAACAGGTTTTCGTGGCGCGCGCCTTGCCAAGCATCTCGTAGCGGGCCGAGCTGACCGCGAAACCGCCAGACCCAGCTATCCAGAGCGGCCTGGCTGGGCGTGGCCAACAGCACCGCCACGGTGGCGATGGCCAAGTGACAAGCGACAAACAGCCCAGCCCGCATCGGCAGTGCTCGTGCCAAGGGGCCGGAATCGTACAAGAACCCCGCAGCCAACACGTCGACCACCACGCACAACGCCAGCGCCGCGCGCTTATCGAGCCGCGGTTGCACGGGAAAGGTCAGGCTGCGCCGCACCATGCCGATTGCCAGCGCCGCCAGGGCGCATTGGACGATGGGGTTCAAGACCACAAACGGCAAATCGAGCGCATACCAATGGAAGGCGGGCTTCCACACCTGGCCTTCGTACATTCCCCGCAGCGAAAACACTGGCAAGATCAGGCCGATCGCGGCCCCCCAGGGCTGCGTGGGAGACGATTGCGAGGTGACCCCGATGACCTGAGGAACGAACATCATGCTTAGAAGGGCCAGGCCCCAAGCGGGTGTGGGGCGCTGGCCGCTGGGCGCGCCGTCGGGCAGCTCTAATGGCTGCAACTGGCCGATCGCTCCGCTCAACAGGCAGAGCGTGACCAAACCCACGTTCACCACCAACCAACCGGCTAGATCGGTGCCTCCCCATAGCGTGCACAGCAGGGTCAACGGCAAGGTGTTAGCCCACATCGCCAGCGCGGGGGCGGCCTCTCCTACGAGCTTCCCCAGCACGATCTCCTGCGGAGTCAGCGAGCAAAGACGCTGAAAATCGAGGGTCCGGTGCGCCACCTCGTTGCGCAGCGAAGCAAGGTTCTGCGACCAGGAGGCCACGGCCCCCAACACGGCTTGAATGCCGAAAACTGCCGTCAGGTAGATGCGGGCCCAGGGCTGGTCACTGGGCAAATAGCGGTAGACAATGCCACCCAAGGTGACCAAGCCCAAGACATAGGTCGCCGCCAACAGCCCTGGCGTGCGCTGTCGATAGCGCACCCGCAGGGCACTGACGACGAGGGGGTTTTTCCAGAAGGCCCAGAACTGCATGACGGCACGTGCCTCGGAACTTCCAAGAAACTGCTCGCTGCGACTCTCAACTTGGCGCTGTTGTACTAGGCCGTATGGTGCTGGGAAATGCTCATATACAGATCCTCCAAGTCGTCGCTGCGCGCCACGAACGAGCAGACCTGAAAATGGTGTTCGACCAACTGTTTGTGCAAGGCAGGCAGGCGCTCCTTGCCCAGTTTCCAGCGGCAAGCCACCGACTCGCCGCGCACGCTGACACTTATTCCGCCGGCCGCTTCGACCAGCGTGGCCGCCTCGGCCGCGCGGTCGAGCAGTTCAATTTCCAATCGCATTCCCGGGGTCAGCCGCTCGATAATTTCGCTCACGCGCCCCGCGGCCAGCAAGCGACCTTGTTCGACCACGCCAACCATGGTGCAGAAGTCGGCCATTTCGGTAAGAATGTGGCTCGAAATGAGCACGGTGCGCCCCATATCGTGCAGCCGCCGCAACAGCCCGCGAAACTCTAGCCGGCCGGCCGGATCCATGCCCGACGCCGGCTCGTCGAGCAGCAGCACGCGCGGCTGGTGCAACAAGGTTTTGGCAAAGCACAACCGTTGCCGCATGCCGCGCGACAGGGTGCGAATTTCCGCGTCGCGTCGCACATCCAAGCTGACCAGTTCCAACACCTCTTGCACCAGTGCCGCGCGGTGCTGTTGCGATGTGCGATAGCAGCGCGCAAAGTGATCGAGGTATTCCCAGACCAGCATCTGCTCGTACAACGCGAATACGTCGGACATGTAGCCGATCAACGGGTGCACCGCCAGCGGATTTGCCAGGGCGTCGATCCCGGCAATGCGCACCTCGCCATAGGTGGGCTCGAGCAGGGTGGCCAAAATGCGGATCAGCGTGGTCTTGCCAGCGCCATTGGGGCCGATCAGACCGAACACTTCGCCGGCCGGAATGTCGAGAGACAGGTTCGCCAGCGCCACCTGGCCGCCATAGGTCTTCCGCAGGTGGCGAACTTCGATCATGGTTGCACCCGGGGCCGCCTGGCGCGACGTACGACGCACACTGCCGAGACGCTACGGCTTCTTGCGGCGTCGCTCGCTCGCAAAGCGAATTCCGCAACCGCGCGCTGGTTGTTCACGCTGGTCAGGCAACTTGCCAGCCAGCCCGGCTTCAATGGCCGGATCGAGATAGTTGATCGTTGCCAGCTTGGGGTTGGAGTTGTCGTCCATCCCGCCCATATAGATCACCTGGCGCTGGGCATTCAGCACGAAGAACTCGGGCGTGAACGCCGCGCCATACCGCTTGGCGATCTGTTGCGATTCGTCGAACAAATAGCTGAATGTGAAGCCTTTTTCCGCCGCGCGCTGCTGCATTTTGTCAAGTCGATCTTCCGGAATCAGATTCACGTTGATCGCCACCAACGCCACGGGGCTGTCGGGCGCGGCGTAGCGGGCGGCCACCTGTTGGATGCGTGCTTCATAGTCTTGCGCGACGGGGCAACTGTTGCACGTAAACACCACCACAATCACGCGCTTCGTGGCCAGGTCGGACAACGAGTGCTGGCGACCATCCACGCCTGGCAAGTTTTCCCAGGCGGGCGCGGCGTCGCCAATATTGAGAACCGGGTTGAATTCACCGGCCGCGACGGTTCCGTACCACTCCCAACCCGCAGGCCCCAGATTGAAAAGCCCCCACAGGCCGGCGCAAAACAGCAGGCGAGGCAGGCACTTTGATCGTCGCACGGCGTTTCTCCCAACACCCGGCCAGCCAGCAGGGGCGCGCGGGCTAGACACGGCACTCGAACCGACCGCACCAACCAATTATTTGGCACGGCGATACACGGCCACCACGGCGGCACCACCCAACCCCAGGTTGTGCTGCAAGCCGACCTTGGCGCCGCTCACCTGTCGCTGCTCGGCTTGGCCGCGCAACTGCCAACTCAACTCGGCACATTGCGCCAGGCCGGTGGCGCCCAGCGGATGCCCCTTGGAAATCAACCCGCCCGAAGGGTTCACCACCCAGCGTCCGCCATAGGTCACGGCGCCGGTGTCGATCAACTGCCCTCCTTGGCCCGGCTGGCACAGACCCAGGGCCTCGTAGGTCAGCAGTTCGTTCACTGAAAAGCAGTCGTGCAATTCGATCACGTCGACGTTTTCGGGCCCTAGTCCAGCCTGTTCATAGGCTTGCCTGGCCGCCTGCTGGCTCATGTCGTAGCCGACCAGTTTGATGCAACTGCGCTCGTGGAAGGAGCTACCCAGGTCGGTAGCCATGGCCATACCCAGAATCTCGACCGCTTGCTCTTCGAGCTGTTGAGCCCGCATGAACTCTTCGCTGACCACGAGCGCGGCGGCGGCACCGTCGGAGGTGGGGCAACATTGCAGCTTGGTCAAAGGATCGAATACCATCTTGGCCGCGCGGATATCGTCGAGTGAATAATCGTCGCGGAATTGCGACCGAGGATTGTTCACCGAGTGGTGATGGTTTTTCTGGCCGATCTTGGCAAACTGATCCGCCGTGGTGCCATAACGCTCCATGTGTTCGCGCCCGGCGTTACCAAACATCTGGGGCGCGCCGGGCGCGTCCGACATGCCGCGCAGCTCGACCATCAGATTGAAATGCTGATCGAGCGGCATCGTGCGGTCGCCATATTTGATTCCTAGCGAGCCCTTCTCCATTTTCTCAAAACCAACCGCCAGCACGCAGTCGGCCACGCCGCCGGCCACCAATTGCTTGGCCATGAACAACGCGGTCGAGCCCGTCGAGCAGTTGTTGTTCACGTTGTAAACCGGCACGCCCGTGGTACCCAACCCGTACACTGCCCGCTGCCCGCAGGTGGAGTCGCCAAAGCAATAGCCCGCGACGACCTGTTGCACGCGGTCGTAGGGCAGGCCGGCGTCGGCCAGGGCTTCGCGCGCGGCGGCCTGGGCCATGTCGGGGTAGTCCCAGTCGCGCGCGCCGGGTTTTTCGAACTTGGTCATGCCCACGCCGGCTACATAAACCTTGCGCCTCATCAGTAGTTCTCGCTAGTTTTTCAATCTTGGAATGAATCTCACTTCGCGCGCACGAACCAAGGCACGGGCATCCCCTGTCGCGCACCCTGGGGTGGCGCCAGGGTGGATCAGCCGCGCAGCTCGACATAGGCATGGCTGATGGCCGGGGTGCCACGTTCCTTGACATCGGCTTGCACAACCAGTCGGCCGTTTTCGCGCCACACCGATGTCACCAGTGTTTCGCCGGGGAACACCACGCCGCGGAACCGGGCACCGTACTTGGCCACGCGTGTCACATCGCCCCCCAACTCGTGATCGACGACCGCCTTGCATACCACGCCATAGGAGCACAGTCCGTGCAAGATCGGCCGCTCGAAGCCGCCGAGGGCGGCAAAGTCCGGATCGCAGTGCAGGGGGTTCTTGTCGCCCGACAGCCGATAGATCAAGGCCTGCTGCGGCAGCGTCGGCGATTCGATGACCCGATCGGGCGCGCGGTCGGGTGGCGTTTCGATGACCGGGCGCGGGCTGGCCTGGCCACCAAAACCACCCTCGCCACGCAGGAACAGCGAGAACCGGTTGACGAACAGCGTTTCGCCATGATCGTTGACCGTGGTCGATTCCAGAATCACCAGCGCGGCCTTGCCCTTGTCGTAGATATTGGCAATGCGTGCGGTGGTGCGGGCCGTGGCTTGGGTCGGCAGCGGTCGGTGAATCTCAATTTCTTGTTCACCGTGCAACAACATCACCGGGTTGAACTCTAGGCCCGGCACCGTCATCACGGCCAACAGCGCTCGCGCGGCGGGGATTACAGCGAATGTCGGCAGCACCTTCAGGCGTGCCTCGTAGGTATAGGCCAACTCTTCCGCGGCGGTGCTGGGGTTCCCCGCCCCCAGCCCCAGGTGGTAGAGAATTACTTGATCCTCAGTCCAGGAACTATCTTCTGGGGCCAGCGGATAGGCCATGGCCCGCGCTACGTCAATCGGCATCGGTAATCCTCGTTAGCTTCTGGTCATCAACCACTGCTCACCAACTACCGGTCAACGGCCCCTGGTGGCCGGTTGGCCGGCACCTTCGCACCAGGCGTGACTCGGGGGCGGTAAACAATCCTCGGCGGTTCTGGGGATCGGGGCCGAGCCCGAGATCACGCACTGATAAATCGCTAGCCCTGCAGGGCCTGCACAATCAGCATCGTTTCGTCGTTGATGTTCTTGGGAATGGTATAGCCCTCGGGGTTCATAATCTGGTCGAGGTGGTCGCGCACGTTCTCGGGCGACGCCACCTGGCCGCGCGGGCCAGTCCAGCCGGGGGCCAGCCCGGTGAACACGCGGGCGAATCGTCCGCCCCCCACCGAAATCACCTCGTGGGTCAGTTCGCACGGTTCCGACACCAGATAGGTGGCCAGCGGCGTCACGTGCTCGGGCTCGAGTAAATCTGCCAAAGGTCCCAGCAGCTCGGTGGTCAGGCGAGTTTTCGCGATCGGCGCGATCACGTTCGAGCGAATGTTGTACTTCGCGCCTTCCACGGCCAGCACGTTCGACAAACCCACCAACCCCATCTTCGCCGCGCCGTAGTTGGTTTGTCCAAAATTGCCAAAGATGCCCGCCGCCGACGAAGTGAACAAGAACCGCCCGTAGCTGTGGTCCTTCATGTAGCGAAAGGCAGGCTGCGACACGTGAAAGGCCCCCTTCAGATGCACGTCGAGCACGAGCCCCAGATCCTCGGGCAACAGCTTGGCAAAGCTCTTGTCGCGAAGAATACCGGCGTTGTTGATGACGATATCGACCCGGCCAAAGGTGTCGAGCGCGGTCTGCACGATCCGTTCGCCGCTTTCGGGCGTGGCTACCGAGTCGTAGCTGGCCACGGCCTGCCCACCACCGGCCCGGATTTCGCTGACCACCTGGTCGGCCATGCTGCTGCCTGCTCCGCTGCCGTCGCGCGCGCCGCCCAGATCGTTCACCACCACCTTGGCGCCCCGCGCGGCAAGCATCAAGGCATAGGTTTTGCCCAGGCCGCCTCCGGCACCAGTAATTACTGCGACGCGATCATCAAATCGAATTTCGCTCATGACTGCTTCTCGTGGGACACAAATGGAAGTTTGATTTGGGTACGGCAACGGACAACGCCGGCCATAGCGCGCACCGTCCGGGACAGTCGCCGGATGCCCGCACATGGTCGACTGCGATGACACGCACGGGGTGCCACGTCGCCGGCGAGTCACCTAGCGCCGGGCACCTGGCAGCACTGGGGCGGTGCGTTTTCGGCGCGCGCCCCGGCCGATGGGTGGCGCCCCTAGTTCAACCAGCAGCGCAGGGGCCAGAGAGCGGCAAACGCGCCACCCAATGTAACGCTCGGCACCGACGTTCGATAGCCAGGAAAACCGACCCGAGAAACTCTGGAATTCCGTGACCGTTGACCCTTTGCCCGGATGATTCGTGAGCCCTCTGCTGCGGTGCCAAACGTGTGGCAATTGCGGCGTCAAAACGGCAATCGTCGCTGACTCAGGTATTCACCAATACGCCCCAGAGCACCGGCAAATCCAGTGGCACCTGTGCGCTAGGGCGCTGCCCGGCGCGACACCGAAGATTCGAGCCGCGTGTCGCAGGGTCGATCCGGGTAGCCTCGTCCCTCAGAGGTAGCCTCGTCCCGCAGAGGTGGGACCTAATCCACTGAGCACGTCCTGCCCCGAAGATTGCCTATTTGCCCGCCGAAGCTTCGGGCAACTCCAACGGCGCGTAATACGCGCGGCCGTTTAGCTGACTCACCTTCTTCATCCAGTTGCGCATCGCCTCGCGCGGGGTAAACGACCAATCTTGCCGGTGGTAGTTCCAACTGTCGGGGTGCAGCGTCTGGGCCTGCTGCCAATAGTAGTTCGCCCGCTCCTCATTTGCGGCCAGGTGAAACCAGACACCGAGCCGGAAGTTGGCTTCGGCCAATTGCTCTTGGGGCGATCGGCCCGGCAATCGGGCACGCAATTGCTCGGGCGACATCGCGAAGGGGCTATCCGTACCGCGCAGTACCCAATCGCGCAATGCCGCGACATAGCGGTCTCCTTCGACTTTTTGTCCAAGGATTTGCTTGACCGTGTAAGCGACCTCCGGGGGTCGTACCATATGACCCGTCTCGTCGACCCAGACTCCCGACGGCACGTTCACCATGTGATACAGCGCGCTGACCTGGTGCTGCTCGTCCACTAGTGCGGTAAAAGTGGCCTTGGCGCGTTCGTAGAATTTGTCGCAGGCAGTATGGCCACCTGAATCTTCGGCAACGGCCACGATTTCGAAGTTGTGCGATTTCAATTCTTCATACACTGCTTGCCAACCTGGCAAGTCGAGGCTGCAGCCTCACCACGATGCCCAACTCAGAATCAACACCTTGCGGCCGCGAAACGACGACAGTCGCACCATTTTGCCCTGCCGGTCTGGCAACTCGAAGTCGGGTGCGGTGGCTGACTGCAGCGACTGTTCCGCCACGGCGGGCACTACGCCAAAACTCCACACCGCGGCGGCGCCATCGTATACCACGGCCTGTTCCAGTTGTCTGGCCAACCGCGTAAGCGAAACCCACGGCGCACCGCTGCGCGTTTCCACCACGGGTGCCTGCTTGTCTAGCAGCGGCACACAGATTTCGTCACGGCAAGCGCCGGCCGGCTTGAAGCTGAACCCACTCACTCTTTCGGCCGTAGCCAAGGGTAACCACAGGTCTTGACCCTCGACGACTGCATCGTCGACGACTTCGACTCGCTGCTCGTACAACACAGTCGATCGCTCGGCCCGTGCGGCAAAGGGCAAGACAATACACAGCGCGGCCGCCACGCCAAGCTGCGCCACCAGCGCGCCCCAGCCGCTCGGTGGGTCCGAACCTGGACGGCAATTCATGGAGGTCTCCTCAATAAGACTTACAAACGGGCGCTGCGCGCGGGAGCGTGATGCACTTGCAGGCCAAGGGACCGCGCCGCCAGTACTGGCACCACCCCCACACTCGTGTCGAACCGTGCGACCGCCTAGAATATGACGCCTGGCCCGCCGGCGGGCAACAAAAACTTTCAGAGGATCGGCCATGAATCGACATTTCGCGATGCTTTTTCCCACAGCCCGATTGTTGTGTGGATGCCAGGCGTTGGTGCTGGCGGCAGCGACCATGTGCCTGGCGGCAGCCGGTACTTGCCACGCGGCCAACGGCCCTAGCCCGTTTGCCGCGCACAATGCCTACACCTGGCGGCTGTACGGCGACCAGCGATTGCCGCGTGCGTTGGCGGCGGGGCTGCGGCACATCGAAGTCGACATTACCTACGACACGGCACGCAAGGCAGCCGTCGTTACTCACGATGCGCGCCCTGCGGGACAGCCTGGA
>CAYSXM010000112.1:0-9363 GCA_964434905.1 uncultured Pirellulales bacterium
TGCGGGATGAACGCATCTGGCGCTTGGAGTGCGATGCCGGCTGCCAGGCCCAGCGGCTGGCGTCCCCCGACCCGGCGCACGTCCACGTCGAGATGATTCGGGCCGACGGCGTCGCCGAGCATTGCCAGATCTTCCAGGGAACCTGCGCGCTCAGCGGCGGTACGTGGTACCGAGCGCGGCTCCGCGCTCGGGCCGCGGCGCCCCGCTTGGTGCGCGTGGGGACGGAACGCAGTGCCCCCCCCTGGACCGGGTTGGGGCTCTCGCGCGAGGTCGAGTTGTCGTGTCAATGGGAGACCAACTGGCTGGATTTTCAGGCCGCGGCCGACGAATCGCGTGCGCGCCTGGTGCTGGCCGCTGGCCAGTGCGACATCTCGTTCGAGATCGCCAGCCTCGAATGCCTGACGCTGGAAGTCTCGAAGGCCTGGCAATTAGATGTCGCTCCAGACTGCGCCGCGCAGGTGCTCGAAGTGCAAGATCAACCCCAGGCGGTACGCGTTCAGATTGGCCGCCGGGGTGCCGATCCGGAGGGCATTGGTTTGTTCCGCTTGGGACTGGCCGTGCGCAAATTCGAACCTTATCGCATTTCCTTTCGCGCCCGCACAGATCGTCCCCGACGGCTGCACTGCGGTGTGGGTCAGGCTCAAGAGCCGTGGCAAGGCCTGGGGCTCTTTCGCGAAGTAGAGCTGGGCACGGAGTGGCGCGAATATTTGTTCGATTTCGAGGCCACTGCCAGCGAGCCCTGGGCGCGATTGTACTTTGCGCTGGGTGCCAGCGTCGCCGCCGTCGAACTCGCGGAAGTGCGCATCGAACCGTTGGCGCGGGTCACCCCACGACTGCTGATGACGGGCCCAGGCGTGCTCGCCCAGGTGGTAGTGCCCACCGAGCGGCCCGAGACCTTGCGCGTCGAGATCAGGCAGTGCCCGGCCGATTTGTGCGCCGTGCAGTTGGCTGCACAATTGCTCAGCGTGCGTGCAGGCCGGCGTTACCGACTTAGTTTTGCCGGCCGAGCCGATTGCCCGCGGCGGGCCGGCTGTGGGTTGGGCCAGCGGCACGAGCCCTGGGGCACGTTGGCCGGATTTCGCGACTTCGAGCTGGGGGCGCATTGGGAACGCTTCGAACTGGAGTTCGAGGCCCTGGCCGACGAGGCCGAGGCCTGGTGCTTCCTGGCACTGGGAGGGAGCGACGGGGCGGTGGAATTGGCCGATTTGAAGTGGACCGACCTGGCAACCGACGGCCTAGCCAAGCCGGGGCCCTGGCAGCGCTGAGGCGGGCGTCGGGCACAACACTTGGAGCCGAGCGGCCGGAGAATGGGCCAACGGCACGAGCGGTTTCGAATTCCATTCCCCCGCGCAGCCGGACGAATCGGTAAAATCGGCCGAGGCGGCCGCGGCGCGGTCCGGCGCATGGGCGTGGACAGACCACCCGCAGCGTCGCGTCGGTACGGTAGTGACTAACCTGAATTCAGGTAGACGCGTGTCCGGTGGGTCGTGGCATAATAGTCCCTGGTCGAAGGCAGGGGCTGGGCCCTGGTGCGGCAGGTGCAGAGACCATCTGGCTGGCAAGGAATTCGGCTTTGAAAATCTGTTTGGTGTCTTGCGAATATCCCCCGTTTCACGGCGGCGGCATTGGAACCTACGCGGCGAATATTAGCCGATATCTGGCCGAAGCAGGCCACGAAGTTCACGTGGTCGCCAACCGCTGGGCCGATTTCGAGCCGGCCGGCCAGGAACATTTCGAGCCGCTGGAACGCCATGGGAACTTGTGGATTCACCGAGTCGACGCGCTGCGCTCGGACTACGGCCCGCGACCCGCATTCGCCCATCCGGCCGATCCGTTGGGCCAGGTGTGTCGCAATTGGGACTGCTCGCTGTTCTGGGCCGTGCATGTGGCGGAACAACTAGAGCGCATCGTTCGCGAGCATGGCATTCAGGTGGTGGAGTATCCGGAATGCTTCGCCGAAGGGTATGTCGCCATGCGCCGGCGCAAGCTGGGGCTGGGGCTCGATCTGCCGATGACGCTCACCATGCACTCGCCGATTTTCGAAGTCACGGTCTACAACCTCTATCGTCAGTATCGCGGCTGGTTCCAACGTCGCAACATGATGGAGGAATTCTGCATCCGGCACACCGACATGCTGAGTTGCCCCAGCCGCCACCTAGCCGAAATTGTTGCCCAACGGTTGGGCCTCGACCTGCAAGGGCGCCATGTCGACGTGATCCATAACCCGATGGATTTCGACTCGCTGGGCGATCTCAGCGGGCTGCCCCCCGAAGATCTGGAAAACCCCACGCTGTTGTTCGTGGGCCGAATCGAGCCGCGCAAGGGCGTGAAGTTCTTCGTCGACGCGGCGGTCGAACTCATGGGCCGCCACCCGCGGCTCAAGACCGTGCTGATCGGGCGTGACTGTGAAGCCGGCGAAGTGCCCGGGATGATGACCAGCTACCTCTGGCAGCGAATTCCGTCCGAGTTACACCATCGGGTGGCTTTCGCGGGGTTGATGCCGCGTGATCAGATATTCGCGCGCTACGCGTCGGCCACTTGCTGCGTGTTCGCCCCTCCCTGGGACAACTTTCCCAATACCTGTTGCGAGGCCATGGCCTGTGGCGGGTGCGTGGTGGCGGGCGACTATAGCGGCATGTCTGAAATGGTTGTCCACGGAGAATCGGGGCTGTTGTTCGAGTCGCGCAATCACCAGGCCTTGGTTGCCGCGGTAGAGCAGGTGCTGGCGCACCCAGAACTGCGTGCCAAGTTTCGCCAGCAAGCCCCCGGGCGGATTCGCGAGGTGTGCGACCCCGGCACCAGCGTGCGCCGGCGCATTGCCCACTATGAACGCACGATCGAAGCCTTCGAGGCCAAACGCCGCGTGCGCTTGCCACGGGTGCCCGCCGGGCGTGCGAGCGTGTCGCTGTTGGTGCCCAACCATACGGGCGTGGAACAGCAGTTGACTTCGATTCGCTCGGCCCAGCGCGCCGCGGAGCGCGCTGGCTGCACGCTCGACGTCTCGGTGATCGGCACCCGCGTGCATGGCGTCAATACGTCGGCCCCTGCTGGGGTGTTCTTGCACAACACCTCGCAGTGGGAAGATACGTCGGCCCATGTCTATTGGGCCGAAAGGTGCCGCGAGCTGGGGGTGGACTACCTCTTGGCGTTGTGGCCCGGCGAAACCCTGGATGCCGACTATTTCACGCGCACGCTCGACGTATTGCAACATCAGCCGCGTGTCGCCTGGGCGACCACCTGGGCGGTTTCATCCAGCGAGCATTGGACGCATCCGTTTGCCGGATTCGATTTTACCGTGCCTTTGGAGATGCTCTATTATCACCCGGTGCCGTTCGCGGTGGTGCGGCGGGAAGCGTACGAGGCGGTCGGGGGCATCAATCCGGAATTGCCCCACGGCTGGCGCCAGTGGGACCTGTGGCTGGCTCTGGCCGAGGCCGGTTGGGATGCGGTCGTCGTTCCCGAATGGCACGCCAAGTACTTGCCCGAGGCTGGTAACGACCTGTGGACACCCCCGCACGAAAAGCAATATGAACTGATCTTGCAGGCCATTTCCCGGCGCAATCGGAAATTGTTCGCCGAACACGGGGCGGAAATGTGGATCAATCAGGTCACCAACCCCGTATATCAGTTGCCACCCCTGCCCAAGGTGAAACACTGGTTTCGAAAACTGGTTCGCGACGCGGTGAATAAACCCAAGCGGATGGTGCGTTGGCGCTCGTGATAGCGCGGGTCGCGGATACCAAATCCTATTTTTTCACACAGGCCCCAGTGGTGTCTTCCCGCAACTATCGCGTGATCGTCGGCGCCGGCTATTGGAACCTGAGCGGTGTCCATGTCTTCGCCATGAATCTGGTGCGGGGGTTGCGCGCGCGGGGAGTCGAGGCCGAGTTGCTGATGACCGAGCAGGAAACCGATCTGGTCTCCCTGCCCCGCGACATGATGCCGATACCAACCGACATTCCGGTGTCACGGCTTCCGTTGCCTGGTCGCGAGGCCGACTGGGCGGAACATTGGATCGCTACCATTCGCTACGCCGAAGAGCATGCGCCGTGCGTGTTTCTGCCGATGTGCGATTTTCGTCATTCCTGCGTCAGCCCGAAGTTTTCTTCGGCGGTGTCGGTGGTGGGCAGCATTCAAGGCGACGACCCGATTCACTACGAGCACGTCAAGCGCTTGGGGCCCTATTGGGACGCCATCGCCTGTGTCAGCGATACCTGCGCGGAGCGCGTGGCCGAAGTCGATTCACGCCTGGCCTCGCGGGTGCATACCATTCCCAACGCGGTACGCGTGCCGGCTCAGGTCCCGCGCCGCACGCCGGCTACCGCGGGGCAACCGTTGCGCGTGGTGTATCATGGGGTTCTGAATACGTGGCAGAAGCGCATTCTCGACGTGCCCAAGATTGTCGAGGCAGTGCGTCGCCGCGGCGCCCGCGCTGTTTTCACCGTGGTCGGATCGGGACCCCAGGCCGACGAGCTGCGCGCGGCCTGCGCGGAACTCGAGGCCAGTGGTTGGATCTGCTTCCAACCCATGTTGCCGCACCACCTGGTAGGCCCGCTGCTCGATCAGCACGATGCCTACCTGTTGACTTCGAAATTCGAGGGAATGCCTCACGCCATGCTCGAGGCCATGGCGCACGGTTGCGTGCCGGTGGTCAGCGACGTCGATAGCGGTGTGCGCCAGGTGGTGGAGAATGGAGTGCATGGATTTCGGGTGCCCATCGGCGACATCGAAGGCTTCGCTACCCGATTGACCGAGCTGGCCAGCGACGAGCCGGCGCGCCAGCGGATGGGTGCCAGTGCCCACGCGATGGTCGCACGCGGTCCGTTCAACGTGGATCACATGGTCGACCGCTACCTCGATCTGTTCGACGTGATTCGTCAGCGGGCCGAGACGGGGCAGTTTCGTCGCCCCCGCGGTCAGGTTCTACCCCCACCGGCAGAGGTTGGCGGGCTGTCGATTTTTCCGGTGGAACATCAGCGCTTCGTGGAGGCTGTGGAACTGGCATTGGCGCCTGAACCAACGGCACGTGCTCGGTGGACGAGTTGGCGCCGCTGGGGCGAACAGACCGTGCGCCGGCTGCGTCGCGGCCTGCGCCGACAGCCCTAAGAAGTGGGGCCAACATGGCAGTGGGAACCATCGGCGGAACGCTTGACTCGCTGCCGGTTTTTTTTGGCCTTACCTGCGGCCGACTCAGCGGTGTCGACACCTGGGTTAGCCAGTTGGCCCCGGCACTATCGGACTTGGGGCAGCCCGCCACGTTGCTCATGACCGACCCGCGAGCGAGCGTCGGCGACCGCTTGGAATTGCCCCCCGGCGTTTCGCGCGCGGAATTGGATCTTCCAACGGCCGGCGCCCTGGCCGCGTTTCTTACCGCTCGGGCTCCGTGCGTCTTTGTCATGGGTTACGATTATGGCCTGGCCGACGCGCTGACGCTGCTTCCGCGCGAGGTGCTGGTCGTCTTGGTGGCACACAGCGACGACCCGTTCTATTACAAGCATGTCGTGCGCTGGGCGCCGTGGGCCGACGCGTTGGTCGGAGTATCTCCGGCGATCGTCGAGGAATTGTCACGGCGCGCACCCGCGTGGCGTGGACACATCGACCAGCTTTCCTACGGCGTGGCGTGGTCCCCAAAGTCGCAACCGCGTACCCGTGCGATCGATCAGCCGCTCGAGGTGCTGTATGCAGGCCGGCTAGATCAACCGCAAAAGCGCGTGCTCGATCTGCCCCGGATCGTGGCCGCCGCGCGCGCCGGCGGGGCCGACATTCGGCTGACCGTGGCGGGCCAAGGCGACGCGGCGACGGCGCTGGGGCGAGAGGTAACGCGCCAGGGGCTAGAGCGAGTCGTCACGCTCGCGCCAACGGTGCCCCATGCCCGGGTGCCGGAACTATTCGCCAAGCACGATGTGTTGTTATTGCCCTCGGCCTTTGAAGGGGTACCCTTGGTGTTACTCGAAGGCATGGCTTCCGCTTGTCCGACGGTGATGTACGGCCTCGGTTCGCTCGATCGTGAGATTTTTCGCGATCAGGAAAACATCGTGCTCTGTCCGCCAGGCGATTGGCGCGCGCTGGCGCACCGCCTTACAGAACTGGCCCACAACGAACCGCACCGACAACGCCTGGCGATCGCCGCTCATCTGGCGGTGTCTGCCCATGGGCTGCGATTGGAAGACGCGGCGTCGCGATATGTTGCTCTGTTCCGCCGCCTCGTGCAGCCCGCCGCGTTGGCCGCTCGACAACGACCGCCCCAGGGTGTTCGTCCAGTTCGCACCTGGCCCGAATATTTGCCCGCCTGGCTGCGTGCCAGGGCCAATCGTTGGCGGCAGCGCTGGCCTGCGGGCAGCCGGTGGCCGCACGAACGTGGCGCGCGAGGTCCCCAATGAGACAGGCTCCGCGCGATGCCACGGGACTGTCGGCTGAACATCTGGCCGGGGCACCCAGCATGTCGATGACATTGCAGGAAAACCTGCCTGCGCGCGTGGCGATGCTGGGTAGCATGCCGCCCGATCGCGGGATCAGCGCCTATTGCTTGGCCCAGGCCCAGGCGGTTGCGGCCCTGGTGCCGGTGACCTATATCGCGTTCCGGCAAATGTATCCGCGTTTTTTATATCCAGGCGGAGGGCTCGCGCCGGACCACACGTTTCCCCGGCCCGAGTCCTCGCGGCTTGAGGTGCGACGGCGACTGGCCTGGTACAACCCGGTGAGCTGGTTGTGGGAAGGTTGGAAGACGCCTGGCGATTTGCTGCACCTACAGGTCTGGAGCCTGCCTGTCTTGCCGATGTGCCTGGTCGTTGTGGCGCTGTTTCGATGGCGCCGCAAGCCGGTGGTGGTCACCCTGCACAATGTGGAAGTGCCCCAGCATGCTTTGGCATATCGCTGGTTGGCCGGGTGGGTGCTACGCCGCGCGCAGGCAGTCGTGGTGCATACCGCCCACGCGGCGGCGCGTGCCGCGGTCGAATTCCGCTTACCTACCTCGCGGCTCTTCACACTGCCACATGGGGTGCTCGACACCTACGTCGATAAGACCCGCGACCGCGTGACGGCGCGGCAATCGCTGGGCCTGGCGGCCGACGATCTGGTGGTGCTGTTCTTCGGAGCCATCCGGCCGCATAAAGGGCTAGAGACTTTGCTCGGCGCGTTTGCCGCGCTACGCGGACCGTGCCCCCGCGCCAAACTTGTCGTCGCCGGGAAACCGTGGGAACCCTGGGACCGCTATCAGCAATTGATCGAACGTTGGGGGCTGGCCGACGCGGTCGTCACGCGTTTGGAATATGTACCGCACCACCAGGTCGGTTGGTTGTTTGCCGCCGCCGATGTGGTGGCCCTGCCCTATCTTCAGTTCGATGCGCAAAGCGGCGTGGCCCTGGCGGCCCTGGCCTGGGGGCGGCCACTGGTGGCCACCCGGGTGGGCGGCCTGCCAGAGCTGATCGGCGACCCGCGTTGGCTGGTGCCACCGGGCGATGCCCAGGCGTTGGCCGGCGCCTTGGCCGAGTTGCTGAGCGATCCCGGCACCCTGGACAAGGCGACAGAGGAATCGCGACAACGTGCGACCAGCTATCAATGGAAACCTATTGCCGAGGCCACCGTCGCGATTTATCGACAGGTGCTTTCGACGTCAGATTAGCCTAGCAGCCGGTTGAAGCCATGTGCGGCAGGCTCGTGCCTACGGGATTGCCATACGGCTGCCAAAACAGATGACCCAGGTAGTTTGGGTGGTTGAGGGTGAATGCCGCCGACCACTCGTGTTGAGGTACTTGGCGCGGAGCACGTATACTTCGCCACGCCGTGCGCTAGGCGTGTGGCCAGACGTCCGCCACGAGTTCCTTGGCCAGGCCAGGGAAGGCGGCCGGCCACGTGTGGGGTGCGTGCGAGAACTTACGGACAAGGAGGTCCGATCGATGCTTGGCGGTGCGCGCGGAACAATCGTGCTGTTGGCGATCGGTTTGTGGCCGACGCTACGGGATGTCGTGGTCCAGGCGGGCGAGGCAAGTCCCGATACGTTGCCGGTCCAGGTGGCGGCCGCGTCTCACGCCGAGGCTGGGGAAACGCAGCCGGCGCAAGGTAGCGCGGCGCATGCCCCGACCAACCCGCCCCCAGCGCCCGCGGCGCGCTCGCCCGAGGTCGGCGGCGACCTGCACACGCCCGCGTCCGCTGGCCCTAGCGAAGCCGAGCGAATTGGCCGGTTGCAGCGGAGTATCACGGCCGACCAAGCACGGCTGGCCGAGTTGGTGGCTGCCTTGGACGAGCAGCACGACAAGGAAGTGGAAGTCGAGCGTGCCTTCCTCGAGCTCGATGACCAACTGGCGGCGGCCAAACGGCCCCGGCCCAGTGACGCCGAGCCCTCGGAGACCGAATCAGAATCGCCATCTGCGGTCGAGCCAGTGGGGGCAGCGGAATCGGCCGAAGTGGAGCAATCTGCCCCGTCGGATACGGCTGCTGTGGAAGCCGAATTGCCTGGGATCGACAAGGAACTGATCGAGCGTCACCGATTGGCGAAGGACCGCTTCGACTTGGTATTACAGGAACGCCAGGCGTTGGAAAATCAGATTGCAACGCTCGAGGCCAAGCTGCGGCTTGATCGAGAAAGCCTGGAAAAGCTGCGCGGCGTGCACGGAGGTGCGCGACTTGAGGCAGGCACCACGTCGGCGGCTGTCACAGACGCGATGCCGGCCGAGCCTGTATCGTCGGCAACGTTGCCGGCACAGGCGGCGGTCGAGCCCGCGATGCCCGCGGCGCCGGTACCCAACGTGCCTGCGGCGTTGTTGGCGGCCGCGGCAGGCGCGCCGCTGTCGCCGAACTTTCCGGCGGCGAGTGCCGCGCCGGCGCAGCGCCCAGAGACTCCGCAACTGCGCGCAGCGGCGGTCGAGGCCGAGCGCAAGGAACACGCGGCACTTGTCGCGGAAGAAACCGCGCGCTCGGTCACACTCCGGGCAGAGAGCTATCGGCGTGAGATCGTGGGGGAACGCAATCTGCTGGAGAATGCGCGGAAGCGTGCCGACAACGCCGATGCGACGTTGAGGTCGCTGGAGTCTGAGTTCCACGCGCAACTGCTGTCAGGCGGCGACCCGACGGCGCTACTGACCCTGCGGCGCACGATCGAAGCCAGCATATCCGCGGTTCGGGAAGCTCGACTTGAGGGGCGCCGGCATGCACAACGGCTCGACAGTTTACAAACGGAATTGGTGGACTTGCAGACCGAAGAGATCGCGGCCTTAAACGAAGCGGCGCGCAAGCGTCGCGATGCCGATTCTGCGAAAAAACGCGTCGAGCAATTGCGCAACCCTTTTGCGCCGCGCAACGTGCTACAGTGGCTGCTGGACCACGGTGCCAAAATTGTGTTGATTCTGGCCGCGATTTTCGGCTTCG
>CAYSXM010000113.1:0-9362 GCA_964434905.1 uncultured Pirellulales bacterium
CTGCTCTACCTCACGAACGACTTCGAACTCCGCCTGCCCAACCACCAGCGGGTTGTCGCGCCCTGCGATCAGGCTGCGCGCGTCTTCCTTGAACGCCACCAGCGGCTTGCCCAGCATCCAGGCCATGGTCAATTCGGCCACGGCGCCCTCGTCGGGTACCCGGCCGTTGAGATTGACCACCAGTGATCCGCAACCGACGACCACTTGATACACATCGAGCGCAAAAATCGCTTCGTGCAGCCAACGGCCCACCACCGCCGGGTCGTGTCCCAAATCGATCAGGTACGGTTCGACGCAGGCGAATTCCATGCCATCGGCATGCGGTACAAAGGGTTGAAAGCCTTGCTGCCGCAGCGCGTCGGCCAAGGCCAGCATTTCGGCACGCTCGGCCGCATTGAACAGCGGGCCGGCGCAATACACCCGGCGCAGGTTTTCACAGGGACGCAAAACGTGCATCGAGAGCCTCCTTGCCTGGTGGTGCGGCGCCATCTGGGCCGATCGGGCGGCACGGCACGGGAGAGCACAGAGCGGGCTTCCCCCATCGACGATGTTTTACTACCTGGCTGCGAGTTGGCAACCGACCGGGTAGAATCCTGGGCCAGGTGCCATCCCCCGCCCGCCGCATGACGGAGAGCGTTGCGGAATTCTTGAACGCCCGAGCGACCCCCTTGACCATGCGCCACGGTTCAGACCGTTTCTGCCTCGCTTCGTGCAGACCGCAGCACCGCGCGGCTTGCAAAACAACGACATACGTCGCTATTGTTCCATCGCTTCCAGGCGAGGGCGCAGCCGGTCGAATTCTTCAACGGGCGGCTAGCCACCGGCTGGCCGCGCGGGTGCTCGTACTGTGCCTGGTGTGCTGCGCCCGCCCCGCTGGCGCCGGCGCGGAAATCAAGGTCACGCTCGATCCCGCGGCCCGCGCCACGGCCGTCGATGGCCGGTTGCTCGTGTACCTATCGCAGCGCATGCGGGGTGAACCGCGCCAGGGCCTGAATTGGTTTCAACCCCAACCGTTGTTGGGTATCGATGTGCGCGACTGGCAACCGGGAAGCGACCGCGTGGTCGACGATGCAGCCGATGGTTATCCCTCGCGTTTGTCGCAATTGCCGGCGGGCCCATACCGCGTGCAGGCGCTGCTGCATCAAGACCCGGATACACACGACCCAAATCGCGGCACGAACAATCTCTATTCGCCAGTTGCCGAGTGGAATTGGAACCCTGCCGAGCCTGCGGAGCTGCGATTGATCCTCTCGAAAATGATCGAAACAAGTCCCTTTCGCGCCAGCCCCCGGGCGGCCGAACTGATAGTGCCTAGCGAGTTGTTGTCGACCTTTCATGGTCGCGAGGTGCGCGAATATGCCGGCGTGTGGCTGCCGCCAAGCTACGCCACCGAGCCCGAGCGGCGCTATCCCGTCGTGCTGGTCATTGGCGGGTTTGGCGGATCGCATCGCCAGGTGGTTACCAATGCGTTGACGCGTGGCGATCCGGCCGACGGCGAACAGGAAATGATTCGAGTGCTGCTCTCGGGCGACTGTGGTTGGGGGCATCACGTGTACGCCGATAGCGCCACGAACGGGCCCCGGGGAGCGGCGCTGGTGCAGGAGCTGATCCCCGCGCTCGACCGAGCCTATCGCACGATTCCCGAGCCCCGCGCCCGTTTTTTGACCGGCCCCAGTTCGGGCGGTTGGGCGGCGTTGTGGCTGCAGGTGCGCTATCCTAGTGTGTTTGGCGGCGTGTGGAGCCTGTGCCCCGACCCGGTCGATTTTCATGACTATCAGCAGGTCGATCTGTATGCCGATCCGGCGGGCAATATGTTTCGCGACGAAACCGGTGCCCGGCGGCCGCTGGCGCGCGACGGCCGGCAGCCGGTGTTGTATTACGACGATTTCACGCGGCTCGACGACGTGCTGGGGCGCGGCGGCCAGTTGCGATCGTTCGAGGCGGTGTTCAGCCCCCGCGACGTCGACGGCTTGCCGCGACGCTTGTACGACCGCTTCAGCGGGCAGATCGATCGGGTCACGGTCGAAGCCTGGCGGGCCTACGACATTTCCGAGATTCTAGTTCGCGACTGGCCAGCGCTGGGTCCGCAGTTGGCGGGCAAACTGCGCATCGCCTCGGGCGAACTCGATACTTTCTACTTGGAGGGCGCCGTGCGGCGATTGGCCGACACGCTGCGCCAGTTGGGCAGCGACGCGGAGGTGGAGATCGTGCCAGGCAAGAACCACTTCAACCTGGTCGATCCCGAGCGCGTGGCGCGCATTCGCCGCGAGATGAGCAGGGCGTTTCGTGCGAGCCAGGTTGAACCGTAGGGGTGGCCGGTCGCGGGCAGGAGCGGCCAGATGGTTTAGTTTCTGACCCGCTCGCTCAAGTAGTTGACGCCCCAGGGCGATGGAGTGGCATCACGTCTTCGGCACTGCAAGCGGTTGAACTGAATCCTCGCCCCCCTCGAATCACCCTGTCGCGGGACCATGTTCGTGTTGACCGCGACTATCCGCGCGGCGTATACTTCTATTGGGTCGAGAAGTGCGACTTTTGACGCGGGAAGGTAATCTCGCGTCGAAAGACGCATTACGTGATTAGACGATGGCGATGGACCGCCTGACGAAGACCAAGGAGGTTGTCCGTGCCTGGTGTCAATGACCGCGATGTCTTGGAATTGCAGCACCGCCTGGAGAAGATTTCACAGGCTGCGTTGGAGTTCCTTGAACAGCATCGCGAGCGCCTGGGACCGGTACGCGAGCACCAGGTGCGCAAGATTGCCCGGGGCGCGCTGGCGCGCGCGCCATTGACTTGCCCAGATTAATGGCTAGCGATCGCCAGCGTTGGGTTTCGCTGACCGAAACATTTTTGGCCGGTGCGTCGCGTAAGATACTTCAACTGCTAGACGAAATCGATTTAACTGATGGCTCTGGATAACACACGCTTAGCCGCCGCGCTGAAAACGATTCGCGGAGCGCGCGGGCTGACCCAACAACAGGTAGCCAATGCCAGCGGCATGGCCACCAACACCGTGGCCATTTTGGAACGGGGCGAACGAGGGTTCACCCTCAAAGCACTGACCGCCTTGGCACGTGCTTTGCGCGTTCCGGCTGAGTATTTCACTCTCTTGGGTAGCAGCCGCCAGGTGCGAGACCCCGCCGCCCGCAAACTACTCCAGGCGCTCGAGGAGGCCGCGCTGGCCTCGCTGCTTGTCGGCACGGCGAATCGTTCGCGTGCCAAGGTGGTTGATCGTGGTGCGCGTCGACCCGCGGTCGAACCGTCTGCTCGCAAGCGACTGCGCCACTAATTCAGCGCCACTAATTCAGCGCCACTAATTCAGCGCCGCGAAGCGCGTGCTAAACAATTTCGTGCACAATTCGTCTTCGTGAACAATTCATTTTGTGTGCCACTGGTTTTGCAAGTGCGATCGCACTGAACGACTTGGATGACGGCGAAGCTTGTGTAACACGAACTCGGGCATCAACACGTGCCTCCGCGTTGACGTCGTTCATTGTCGGATCCATGGCACCTCGTCCAAGCCAGATCGTTGCGTTTCGACATGCCTCCATCCCCAGGCATTGCGGCACAAGCCCAAGGTGCTACTCGGATACTTTGCGTTGGCCGGCCACCTACGCCGGTTTCCGCAGCACCATCCGCACCAATACCGCCTGCACGTCGTCGAAATATTTCCACGAGCAAGGGAAAAACAGCAGGTACTTGTTGTATGTCTCGACACCGACCAGCTCGATCGCGCGTTCGCGGTTGGCCACCAGGCGTTCGAACCAGTGCCGTAGCGTTTCCGGATAAGTATCGTGCAGCGACTGCCGCTCGACGCGAAATCCAACCTCTTTCGCCAGCCGCAGTTGTTCAGGATAAGGCGGCGTGGCCGAGCCAGGAAAGAAAATCTGGCCCACCAGCCCGGCCACCGGCACGCCGCGCGCCAGCCCGCAGAAAAAATGCGTCACCATCTTTCCACCGGGCCGCAGGGCATGGTATAGCTTGACCAGGGTGGGCTGCAGGTCGATGGGGCGCACGTGCTCCCAAGCGCCGATCGAATAAATCGTGTCGAACGCCTCGCGCGGGTGCTCGTCGGTGATGAAATTCTTGAACTCTACCTGGAAGTGTCGGTGCTGCCGGTTGTATTCCACCTGGGCCTGGGAAATGGTGTAGCCGCGCAGGTTGTCGCGATCACCCGTCCGATCGTAAACCTCTTGCAGCATGCCACCCCAGCCGCAACCCAGTTCCAGAATTTTTTGGCCTGGCTGCGGATCGACCAATTGCATGATGTGCTGCACCTTGGCGGTTTGGGCCTCGACCAGCGTTTCGCGTCCGGTCAAATAGTCCGCACAGGAATACAGCTTGTATTTCTCGTCGAGAAACAGCTCGTAAAAATCGTTGGAAACGTCGTAATGTTCGGCAATGCCCACTTCGTGCTTGGGCCGCAGGAACGTGTTCAAGAGAAAGCCGCGTGCCCACCGCGGCGGTAGGTTCATGCGCACCCAATCTTCCCACGGCGCGTACTTCCGCGTGATGTAGTGCCAGGTCCACTCGGGGTCGAGCGGCTTCGGCGAGCGGATCAAGTACTTGATCATGCCGTAGGAGGGCCCAAAGATGGCCGTGTCGCCCACGAAAGCCAAATGTCGAGAGATGGTATTCATGCTACTTCTAGCGCTGCTCCGGGTCCGATGTTACCACGTGCTCGATCTGCACACGGTTAGCCAACCCAACGTGCCGCGGGGTTTGGCAATGTGCCGCGAGCAAAATCGGCCCGCCGAACAAATGGGTACGCTCGTGAGTCGCTGACGACGGCCCTAGGACGCGGCAGACGCGACCCATGCGGCACGGCACCGGCCGGCTCGGGGTTCCATCGAGACGATGCCTTGACCGGGGGCACGGCCGGTTTGTCGGGGGGCAGTTCCAAGTCGACCGCTTCCAACTCGCACGGCGAGCCCCCCGGGGGCACTTCCAATCCCGCGGCCCAAATGGCCGCGTTCACCACGGCCTGTCGAAACGAGCGATCGCCAAGATTCTTGTGATAGTGACCCCCGACAAAGCCAAACGCGCGCCGCGTGGGCATGCCCGGCACATCGAGCACCCAGGCCAGTGTTTGCGGCTGGCCCAGATGCTCCGTGGTGATCAGGGGTTGTGCCTCGTCGGCGAATTTTAGATCGAAGTAGAATTCGTCGAAAATGGTGAAATCGCTCCATCCGCGACAGATCGGGTGCTGGGGCAACGCCTGGTGCAAGGTGCGTTCGACGTGCTCGATGGGGCTGAAATCGGTGTGAAACCAACCCCCCAATCGCCGCAGCCACTGCCGGCCAAACTCAGGCCCCACGGCACCGGTGCTCCAGTGCAACGCCACGAGCCCTGCCCCTTGGTCCAACAACGTTTCGGCCGCCTGCCGCTGTGGGCCGTCGAACAACACATTCGCTCCCCAGGGCACATACAACACGATCGCGCGTGCGTCTGCCGCCAGGGCCGGGTCGCGTGGCCAACGATTGGAAACCACGGCCTCCACGCCCGGCGTTTGCCGCAGACACTTGGCCAACAATTCGCTGGCCGGCAGATATTCGTGCGTTGCGCGCGGATGGCCGTCCTTGTCGTGCCCTAGAAGCAGGATCTTGGTCGTCGCCGGTGGATCAGCGGCGCTCGACGTCGCGCTTGCCAGAAACGTCGCACAACCTAGCGCTAGCCAGCCTACGCCCGGTCGCAACATGGCCACCCCGTTCTATGCTCTGCAAGCACGGCACAACCCATGCGGCATCATAGGCGCGTGGCAAGGCCAACGCAAACCGAGCGATCGCCACCAGCGCGCGATGCTCAATCTAGGGCGGACAGCGCATCCATCGAGCGGGAACAGCCCTTGTTAGCGTGCTACAGCGCCTGGCAGACCAGGTCGCCCACCTGCTGGGTGCTGAATCCCATTTTTCCGGCGGCCTGGCTCTTCATCTTGGTGCCGGTCACCGCATGCACCGCCTTGTTCACGCGCGCGGCGGCGGCAGGTTGGCCCGAGTGTTCCAGCAACATGGCCATGGCATTGATCGCGGCGATGGGGTTGATCACATGCTTTCCGGTGTATTTTGGCGCGCTACCCCCCATCGGTTCGAACATGCTGGTGCCCCCCGCATCGGGGTTCAAGTTGGCACCTGCCGCCACACCCATGCCACCCTGCAGAATACCCGCCAGGTCGGTGATAATGTCGCCGAACATGTTGGTGGTCACGATCACGTCGTAATACTCTGGGTTCTTGACCATCCACATGCAGCAGGCGTCGACATGGTTGTAGTCGGTCTTCACGTCGGGATAATCGCGCGCGCACTCCTGAAACGCGCGCCACCACAGGTCGTGGCCCGAGGTCAACACATTGGTCTTGGCCACCAACGTCAACATTTTCTTGGGGTTGTTGCGCCGCCGTGTGAACTCAAACGCCCAGCGAATGCACCGTTCGCACCCCTTGCGGGTGTAGATCGCGGTTTGCGTGGCCACCTCATCGGGTGTCCCCTTTTTCAGGAACCCACCCACGCCGCAATACATATCTTCGGTGTTTTCACGCACCACCACGAAGTCGATGTCGTCTGGTCCTTTATCGCGCAGCGGAGTTTCCACGCCCGGCAGCAGCTTGACCGGGCGCAGGTTGATGTATTGATCGAGGCGAAACCGCAATTCGAGCAACAATCCTCGCTCGAGCACGCCAGGCGCTACATCGGGGTGTCCGATGGCTCCCAAGAACACGGCACGAAAGGTCTTCAACTCCTGGAACACGCTGTCGGGTAGAATTTCGCCCGTGCGCAGATAACGGTCGCCCCCCAGGTCATAGTCCACGGTTTCGAACTGAAAACCTTCGAGCGCGGAAACCGCGGCCAGCACCTTGACCGCTTCGGCGGTGACCTCGGGGCCGGTACCATCGCCACCCAGTACGGCGATGCGAAGCTTGTCAGATGGCGCGCTCACGGATGTTCCTTTGCGTTCGGGTTGGGCCAGATTCCGGCGTCGCCCGGGCGAGGCAGAGGCAACCGCGCCGAGATCAGCCGCGCCAGGATCAGGCGCACACAGCGGACAAGCTGCCGATTCTAGCAGCGGTCCGCGCCCGAACAAGTTGCCCCCGGGGGTGCGCAGGGGAACTGCAAAGTTAAATGCGAGGGGGTCAGGAACCTGTTTTCGGCCGACGGACGTCGGTTGCATGCCGTGTGTGTTGACCGAAAAAGGTTCCAGACCCCGACTTTGCAGTTCTCCTGCGGGGACGCGAGGGCGTGGAGCCCGGCGGTTGGGCCCCGTTCTCGGAGCACGCTTCCTAGCGCCGTCGCTGTGGGGCCTGCGTTCTAGTGCCTTGGTTCCAACGCGACACGCGCGGGGCTAGAGTACCGTTCGCTTGATCCGGCCGACCACCACCCGTGGAGCGTGACCATGAACCTGGCCACCACCGACACACCTGTTCACCGGGCCGACGGACCACCTCCGACCGCTCCGCGAGGCTGGCCCCTGCACACGCGAATATTGCTGGGTCTGCTCCTCGGCGCCGCGTGCGGCCTGACGGCCAATGCACTGGCCCGCCGCCCGGTCGAACCGGGAGTGGTCGACGCCCGCGATGCCGACCACAGCGGTGTCGACGACCGGCTGGAACGACTGGCCGTCAACGTCGCGGAACCGTTGGGCAAGGTGTTCTTGCGGCTAGTGCTCATGGTCGTGGTGCCGCTGGTCTTTTCCGCGCTCGTGCTGGGCGTGTTGGAAATCGGCGATGTGCGGCGACTGGGACGGGTGGGCGTGCGCACATTGCTGATGACCGCCGTGCTGTCGACCACGGCCGTGTTGCTGGGCGTGGGATTGGTCAATCTGCTGCGCCCTGGCGAGGGCCTGTCGCTCGCACAGCGCGACAGCTTGCGCGCGCAGCATGCCGCCCGGGCGGGCGACGCCGCCACCAAGGCCGATCAGGCCAAGCCCTTGCGAGACATGCTGCTCGACTTGCTACCGGAGAACCCGCTGCAAGAAATGGTCGGTGCGCTCGACGGCAGCTCGAAGGGCAATGGCATGTTGGCCGTGATGGTATTCTCGCTCTTATTTGGCCTGGCCTTGGCCGTTACGCCCGAGCGCACCCAGGTACTGATCCGCGCCATCGAGGGCCTGTTCGACGTGACCATGACGATTATCGGCTTTGCGATGCGTCTGGCGCCCTATGCCGTGGCTTGCTTGGTGTTTTCCGTCACGGCCCGGCTGGGTCTCGACATTTTGCAAACTCTGGTGTGGTTCGTGGTCACGGTGCTGTTGGGTTTGGGTTTGCAGTTGGTCGTGGTCTATTCCTTGGTGGTGGCGCTCATTGCGCGGCGCAACCCCTGGCACTTCTTTCGCGATATTTCCGAGGCGATGCTCACCGCGCTGGGCACATCGTCTTCAAACGCCACGCTGCCCACTGCGCTGCGCGTGGCGCAGGAAAACCTGGGTTTACCCCGAGAGATCTCCCAGTTTGTACTCACCGTGGGGGCGACCGGCAACCAGAATGGCACCGCGCTGTTCGAAGGTGTGGTCGTACTGTTCCTGGCCCAGGTCTACGGAATCGATCTGACGTTCGGCCAGCAGGTCAGCGTGGTGCTGATGTCGGTCATCGCCGGAATTGGCACGGCCGGCGTGCCGGGCGGATCGCTGCCGTTGATCGTCATCGTGTTGCGCTACGCCGGCGTTCCTGCCGAAGGGATCGGCATCATTCTCGGAGTCGATCGACTTCTCGACATGTGCCGCACAGTACTCAATGTGACCGGCGACATTACGATTGCGGCTTGCGTGGCCGAGGGCGAACGCCGCCGCGCCGGCTGAGTTCCAGCGGCGCGCTCAGGCCGAGACCGGCTCGGCGGGCGCTAGCTTGTCGAGTGTTTTGACCAACAACTCCCGATCGAACGGTTTCACCAGGAAGTCCGCGGCGCCCAGCCGGAAGGCGTCTTTGAGGATCGTGGTTTGTTCCAGAGCGCTAACAATTACCACCTTGGCCTGGGCGTCGCAGGCCAGCATGCCCCGCAGCGCGTGCAGGCCGTCGAACTCCGGCATGACGAGGTCGAGCGTCACCGCGTCGGGCCGAAGTTGCTGATACAAATCAATTGCCTCTTGGCCATTACGGCCTTCGCCGACAATTTCCCAACCGGCCGCCGTGGCGGTGTCTTTGATAATTTCACGAATGATGATCGCATCGTCGACGACGAGCAGCGTACGTGGCATGGCGAGTTCTTTTCGAACAAGGAAGGCTGGTAATTCCCAAAAAAAGGTGTCAGGAACCTTTTCTTGCCTGAACAATCCGGGGTTACAAAACTTCCGGTGGTGATCCAATGATTTCGACCGTGAATTCTCCAGTGCCGCAGGCGAGCCGGACCTTGCGGCCCTTGGAACCTCCCAGGTGCTCG
>CAYSXM010000114.1:0-9345 GCA_964434905.1 uncultured Pirellulales bacterium
TCCTGCGGGTTATTGCCGATAGTATACCTCGCTGATCTCCACTCCTGGATAGCGCTGGCGATGTGCTTCTATTTCAGCCACGAGCCACAAGGGCGCGCGGGGAATGACCAGGTGTGCCGCCAATTGCTCGGCCACCACAATCGGCTCGGCGTCGCGCGGATCGTACGCGGCCAATTGCACGCGCTGGCGCCGCCGCGCGTTGGTGGCCCGGGCGATGCGCTCGACGCGCTGTTGCACCTGGTCCAGGCGCGCCTGCCAGGCAGCGGGCGTGTCGCCAACCCATTGGGCCAATCGCCGGTGAACCTGGGCGCGCTCTTCTAGCACTGCCTGTTGGGCCAGGGCCCTGTGGACCGCGTCGCGTCGCCGCGGGGTGGGCAATCGGCGTCGGGCCTGGCTGGCCAACCAGCTTGGGTCGGGGGGCGACTCGAGCCAACGATACTCCAAGCGTATCTGGGCCACGGCGCGATCACAGGCCAGCACGGTACCGTCGCGGCACAACAACCGCCCCCGTGGCGCTGCGATCGGCGCGCGCTCCACCGCCGCGTGTTGCGCCGCCAAGCGATACGCGGCCCCCCATTCCCACTCCGCGCGCACCAAGAGCGCCGCCAGGGCCAGGAGCCAGCCCAGGCCCAGTCGCGCCAGCCAGCGCAGCCGCCGCCGCGGGTCGGCCGATTCGTCGCCGCGTGCGTTCGGAGCCGGGCCGCGCAAGTGCCGAGCCGTGTCGGCAAGGACGGCGAAAGAATGGCGTGGACGATGTGACATGTGGTGTTTCGCGATGCGTGTGCCCATGGCCTGGCTAGCGTCGGAGTTTTCCCGTGGCGTGGCACTGGCCAGGCACGGGGCACATTCAGCTCCGCGAAAGGAGGCTCATGAAAAGCTCGGCGTGTTTGTGTCGCGGTTTCTAGCTGGCCACATGCCAAGGTTCGCGCAGACGTGTCGAGCCCCGCACTAGCAGGGCGATGCCCGCCCAGGCCGTGGTGTAGAGTGCCACCGCCAGGCTGTCCCGCACCAGGTGGCCCAGCGCAAGGCCCTCGCCGCGTGGCGACAGCGTGGCCAGCACCAATAGCAGGTTGCTGCCGGCCGTGGCGCCGGCGACCAGGGCCAAACTGCCGCACGCGCCCCAGGGTACCGCCGCGCGGCGATAGCGCATCGCCAGCCAACCAACGAGCAGATAGGCTGCCAGCCCCAACCCCAGGCGGTGTCCACTGAGACAATCTCCCCACAGACCCACCGCACCCACGGCCAAGAAATCGCCTGGGCCGCGGCGCCCGACCAGCCACAGCCAAGCCACGAGCCCCAGCAGGTCGGGGCTCACGTTGCCCACGGCCCAGCGTGGCCCGGCCACGGTTTCCAAGATGCCGGCCCCATAAGCGGCCATCGCGAGCACCAGCGCACTTCGCATCGTTCGCCCTGCTAGCTCGTGTAGCGTGCCAGGTAGATGGTCACGATTTCCGTGGCGCAGCCATTGCCGCCACGCCCCCGGTCGCGGCTGGCCGTGGCGCGGCCAACCGCTGGAGATTGAGCTCCAACCGCCAGACCTCGACCTCAGGCGGCCAATCGCCGCTGGCGGCGGGTCGCATCCACAGCTCCCAGTGGGCGCCGCCTGGCGCCAGTCGCGCTCGTTCAATCACACCATAGCGCCAAACATCGCCTGCCTCGCCCGTGGCGTACACGGCATCTCCCGCCGCGACGGGTGCGGCGGCCTCGACACGGGTGATGCGGCACAACGTTTCGCCGGTCCCTGCGAGTATCCCTTCGACCGCGCGCAACGAGTCGGCGCTGCCGATGCGCACCAGGTCGCGAAAGGCCGGGTCGGTCACCTGCCGCACCAGGGCCGTGTGTTGATCGACCCGCGCCACCCGGCCCCACACCACGTGCTTGGCGACCACGTGGTGCCCGGCTGCCAGCGCTGCCGCCGACCCCTGATCGATCCAGGTCTGGCCGGCCTGTGGATCGTCGTGTGCCGTAACCCAAGCGCCCGGCGTGGTGCCCTCGGCCGCCCCGGCGGTCAACAGCGCCCGCTGGCACAGGAAGCGCCGCGCCGCGCTACCCAGCACGCGTGCCGGCAACGGTTCCAGACGCACCAGCGGCGCCGTCCCGAGGGGCGGTCGCGGGGCCTCTTGCGCGGCCCGAAGCTGGGCCAACAGCGCGGCGTTTTGCGCGGCCAAGCGATCGGCCGTACGCTGCGCGCGGGCCATGGTTTCGGCTCGTCCCCAAGCCGCGCTACCGCGCAAGGCCCAGCGGTCCAGTGCGGACAACGCGCGCTCGACGACCCATTGCCCCGGCGCCGCCAGCGCCACCGCCGGACGGCGCACCGTCTCGGCAATTGGCTCGGGCAACAGCGCACCGATGGCCGCCAGCAGCAGGCCCACGGCACCCGCTGCCCGGGGCCACGCAGTCTCGCGACGTGGATGCGCGGATTTAAACGTCGTCATGGCTCGATTCCAACAAGGCTCGCCAGTGGCCAAAGTGTTCCAGGCAGGCCGCCGCGCCCGTGGCCGACAGGCTTTGGGGCGAGGCGGGCCGCCGGACGGGCAAGCCCAACCGGTGGGCCAGAAAGCGATCGAGCCCACGCAACAGCCCGGCCCCCCCGGCCAATAACAGGCCTTGATCGACCAGATCGGCAGCCAGGTCGGCGGGGCAGCGGTCGATAGCGGCGCGGCAGGCCTCGACGATCGCCTCGAGCGGCTCGGCCAGCGCGGCACGCACTTGGGCACTGGTGACCTCCAGTTTGCGTGGCAGACCGCTGGTGCCATCGACACCACGAACTTCGTCATGGCGGGGTTCGTCGTCATCGTTGGCGCTACCCAACTCGATGCGCAGCCGCTCGGCAGTGGCCAGGCCGATGCGCAAGCGAAAGCGCCGCCGGAAGTGCGACACGAGTGCCGCATCCATCTGGTCGCCGCCGCCGCGCAGCGATTGCGCGGCCACGACTTCGCCCAGGCTGAACACCGCCACCTCGGTGGTGCCGCCCCCCACGGCGCACACCATCTGCGCCACCGGCTCGCCCAACGCCAACCCTGCCCCCAGCGCCGCCGCCAGGGCCTCGCCCACCAGGTACACCTCGCGCGCCCCGGCCCGGTGCAGGCTGTTGTAGAGCGCACGCTTTTCCACGGGCGTGATCGAACCGGGCGCGGTAACCACAACCCGAGGGCGAGCTAGCCAAGCCTGGGGCGCCGCGCGCCGCAGGAAGCAGCGCAGCATCGCCTCGCACAACGCGAAATCGGTAATCACACCCGCCGAGAGCGGATGCACCACTTCAATGGCCTCTGGCGTGCGGCCCCACATCTGCTTGGCCAACCGCCCCACCGCGGCCCCCCGGGCTACGATGCGCCGGCTGCCAGGTTCGACAGCGACGACCGAGGGTTCGTCCAGCACGACGCCCACTTGGGGCGCAGCCATCACGGTGTTGACCGTTCCCAGGTCAACGGCCAGGTCCGGGCGCCACGCGGATCGTATCGCGGAGAGCATCCTTGCTCGCTCGATAAAAGGTTGGCCGACGGGAAGCTGCGGAAAGCCTAACTGGACATCGTGTCGCGTATGGCCGAGGTGCCCCTGGCTGGAATCGTGCGGGCGCTAGGTACCGGCTGCTGAAACGTCCCAGCCATAGGAGCTGAGTTCGAGGCCCATGAACACACAGCCCACGATCACGGCCACCAGGGAAATGGCCAGCAACACCGTGTATACGTCGGTCTTGACTTTATTCATCGCGCTGCGCTCGTGTGCCGATGGCTCGGCCAGTGTTCAATGTTCAGTGTCGGTGTGCTAGACCGGTATCTGTGTGACGTGCCCGTGTCACCCCAAACGACTCGAGGTACGTAACACGAATAGTTCGGTTAATTGATTCGCTGCGCCTAGTTCAACCGCGTGGCCACGCGATCTTCTTTCTGAATCGCGCCTTGTCGAAACTGGGCCATGACCTTGGCCACGGCCTTGTCGGTGGCGGTGCGCACGACCTCGATCCGTCCCAAATATTTGTTCGCCCGGTAGACCTCGAGCGTGTGCCCGGCACGCAACCCGTCGTCGGTGCCGATGGAAATTTCGACCAGGCCCTGATCGTTGACCGCCAGCACGATGCCGTCGACCTTGGGTGGAATGCCGTCGACCGGTTCATTCGCGTCGATGCCACGACGATCGAGCACGACCTTGACCTTGGACAATTGTTCGACCAGTTCCAGGTTCTTGGCGTTCAAGCGCTCCTGCTCACCCTGGGCCTGAAACAGTTCGTCGGTCAAGCGCACTAGTTCCTTGAACTGCGATTCCTTGTCGGCCTCGGTCGTGCGGATATCGTCGCGCAGCTTGTCGACTTCACCGCGCAAGGCCTCCAGCGTTTTCTGGGTTGCCAGCATCGCGGCAGCCGCCTGCTGAGCCTGTTGCACCAGATCGGCGTTCTGCTTCACGCGTTCGTCGCGCTCGGTGCGCAGCGCCTCGGATTCGGTTTGCAGCGTGGCGATGGCGTTGGTCCGCCGTTCGATTTCCGAGGTCAGCGTTTTTTCGAGCTGCGCTCGCTCTTCGGTCAAATTCTGATTCTTCACTCGCTCGGCCTGCAATTGCTGGCCCAGTTGCGAGCTCTTGGCTTGCCAATTGACGTGCGTGGAATACACGGCCACCGCCATCGACATAAAGATCAGGCTCAACACCATGATCAGCATGACGAAAATCTTGCCGACCGTATTCATCCGTTAATGCCCTGTGTGCTGTTCACCACGACCAAAACACCACGCGAAACGACGTACACCTGCTAGCTCGGTTGCTGCCCACACCTGCTACGGCGAAACACCCAGACCCTAGGGCGCGCCATCGTGCGCGCACCGCCCCAAGTGAGCGGCCCACCAGGTGGCGAATCGCTCGCTTGCCGAAAACTCTGACCCTGACAAGAGATACAGCGAGTTTGCTGCTATTCCGGTAGTATACCCAGGCTGAAAAAACAGCGTCAAGGAAGAACGGGGTGTTTTAGTGCTTTGGGGTGTCTGGGTTGAGTTTTATTACGCAATCGTGACGATCGCAGTGGTTGCTCGGCCAAGCCGTCCAATAATTCCAGCAGCATCCCCCTCTGTCGGGTAATCGAATAGCCGACTCGGACTACGCGAGATCGGGGTTACAACTAGGGCCTAGGCGACTGCCGCAGGCGCCTGGGGCGCCGGCGCCATAGTTCGCCGAGCAGTAGCCACCCGCACAGTGCCAGGCACAGGCCCGGCAGAATGTCCCCCTGGGCCAAGTACACGCTGTGCCGGCCATCGAGTGTCGGCGTGGCCAGCACCACGGCCTGGTCGTTTCGGGGGCCTTGAGCGCGCACCCGACCATGTGCGTCGATCCAAGCTGAGAAGCCCGCGTTGGCGGCCACCAGCACTGGTTTGCGCAGCTCGACCGCGCGGAACACGCCCGACGCCAAATGCAGATCGAGTTCGGCCGAGCCGCCGTAATAGCCGTTGTTGGTCAGGTTGAGTAGGAAGCCCGGCTCCTGCCCCCGTTCGGCTAGCTGCAGCACCTGACGCCGTAACAGGTGGGGCACGAACAGTTCGTAGCAGATATTGGGTGCCACCCAAACGCCGTTTACGTCGAAGGCCACCTGCCGCTGGCCGATTTCGAGCCCCTGGGGCACGGGCAACAATTCGTATAGCTGCGGCAGATACTCGCGCAACGGAACGTATTCTCCGAACCACACGGGGTGCATCTTGTCGTAGCGCTCGACCACCAGGCCGGTGGCGTCGAGGCACAGCGCGCTGTTGTAAACTTGCCGGGTGCCGGCGCCAAAATGCAGCACGTCGACCCCCAGCACCAGCGGCGCGCGCAGGGCGTGCGCGGTGTCGCTCATCAGCCGGCGTGAATAGCGCGCGTGCGATTCCAGGTCGTCGCGCGTCCAGTCGGCGCCGGGCGGGGGGTGCATGTCGTCGTCCCAAGTGAATAGCGGCTCGCGAAACATGGTTTCGGGCCACACCATCAGGTCGAGGGGCGCGTGTTGGGCCACGGCCTGCTCGGAGAGGGCGAAATACTCGCGGTACACTCGATCGTGCAGGGCCGGGTCATGCTTCACCTGGGTGGGAATAGCACCTTGCACCAGCGCCACGCGGGGGCCGGGGGGCCCGTCGGGCACGGCCAGACGCCAGTGGCCATAGACCAGAGCCAGGGCCAAGGCCAAGGCACCCGGCACAAGCGCCGCGCACCGGGCGCGAGTGCCGCGCGCCACGATGGCTTGGGCCGCTCCACCGGCGACCAACAGCATCAGCCCCCCGACGCCATAGGCTCCCCATAGGTCGGCGGTTTGGATCACCGCCAGCCAAGGCACCTGGCTATGTGCCAGGCTGGCGAAGCTGAACCCACCCAGTGCCCAGCCGCGTACCAGGTCGAGCGCCATGCCCACCACGGGCGCCGCTACGACCAGCGGCAGCCCGCGGCCCAGCGCCACGCGACACAATGCCACCAGGGCCCAGGTATAAAAGGCGACATAGGCAGCCAGGAAAATGGCCCCCACGCCCGCCGCCCAATAGGCATGCCGCAACCACTCGAGCATGGCGATCCAACCGACCCAAGCCGACAGATACACGGCCCACCGCGCGCCGCGCGTGGGTCGCAAGGGAGTAGCTGCCACGACGAGCCAACCCACCGGAGCGACCCAGGCCAAGGGCCACCAACCCACCGGAGGAAATGCCAACCACGCCAGCGCCGCCGAGGCCCAGCACCAGGCCCAGGTGCGGCGCGCTGAAAGCAACCCGCTGGGTTCCTCGCCAACCTTGGCATGCAACACAGTCGCTCCGTCGTTTTTCATTTCCGTCGTGAAGCCGAAGGCTTCTCCGTGGCACGAGACGGTACGTGCCCAACGCAGTGCCACGCGGGGCATGCATCGCCGAGGGTCCCCACCACACTGGTCCTGGCGCGGTCGCACCTAGCGGCGAATTAGCTCGCGAAAGCGCCGGCTCAGGTCGCGCGTGATGGGGCCGGGGTGGCCGTCGCCAATCACTCGGCTATCGACGCGCACCACCGGAATGACCTCGGCGGCGGTCCCGGTCAGAAAGCATTCATCGGCGATATACACGTCGTGTTTCGTCAGGGCTTGTTCGCGCACTGGCACGCCTGCCTCGGTGGCCAATTCGATGACCGCGTCGCGGGTGATGCCCTCGAGAATGCCTGCATCGATCGGTGGCGTTTGCAGCACTCCGGCACGGACCAAGAACAAGTTATCGCCGGTACACTCGGCCACCTCGCCGCGGTGGTTGAGCATCAGCGCTTCGACACAGCCTGCCTGTTGTCCCTCGATCTTGGCCAAGATGTTGTTCAGATAGTTCAGCGATTTGATGCGTGGGCTGAGCGCGGCGGGGTGATTGCGAATGGTGCTGGCCGTGATAATGGACAGCCCCTCGCGATAATCCTTCTCGGGATAGAGCGTGATGAAATCGGTGATGATGATCACCTGCGGTTCACTACAGCGGTTAGGGTCGAGCCCCAGCGTGCCCACGCCCCGGGTGACCACCAGCCGGATATAGCCATCTTGAATGTTGTTGACGCGCAGGGTGTCGACCACCGCCTGCCCCAAGGCCTCTGGCGAGAGCGGAATTTCCAACCGCAGCGCCTTGGCGGAATCCCACAGCCGCTTCAGATGCTGCTCCAGGCGAAACACCTTGCCGCCGTAGCTGCGCAGCCCCTCGAACACCCCATCGCCATACAGCAGGCCATGGTCGAAGACGCTGATCTTGGCCTCTTCCTTGGGGTACAGTTGGCCGTTGATATAGACCACGAGCGACATGAGTCCCCCCTGGGGGTAGCAAAAAGCACCATGTGGACCCGGTGCCGCTCGAGTGACCTGGAGCGCCGGGCAGTTCCTAATACCCTGAGCATGCCGGCCGCGTCAGGTTCGCGCTGGCGCTCGGTCAACGCCTAGAAACCGCGTGCCACTCGGGGGTGGTCCCGCAGCGCAAAAAAACGGGCGCCGACACTCCGCTAGGCGGCTTCCACCTGTCCCCGCGCCAAACGCACCGCGCGATCGGCCTGGCGCGCCAAAGACAGGTCGTGAGTCACCATGACTATAGTAAGGCCTTGCTGCCGGTTCAAGCTGCGCAGCAGGGCCAAGATTTCCCCACCGGTGGCCGGATCGAGGTTGCCTGTCGGCTCGTCGGCCAACAAAACCTGTGGCGACCGAACCAGTGCCCGGGCGATCGCCGCTCGCTGCATTTCCCCCCCCGACAACTCGCTGGGCTTATGCGCCAGCCGATGGCCCAGACCGACCTGTTCCAGCAGGTCTTTCGCCACCGCGATCGACGCGCGCCGCGTGCTCCAATAATTCCAGGCCGACTGTCCAATCCACAGCGGCAAGAGCACGTTTTCCAGCGTACTCAGTTCCGGCAGTAAGTGATAAAGCTGAAAAATCATTCCCAGCCCCTGGTTGCGCAGCGCGTCGCGCTCGTGCGGCGGCAGGCCGTCGATCCGCCGCCCGGCAAACCAGATTTCGCCCGCGTCGGGCTGGTCCAACAAGCCCAGCAGATGCAACAACGTGGTCTTGCCCGATCCACTCTGTCCGACCAAGGCCACGAATTCGCCGGGTTGAACGTCGAGATCGACGCCCAGCAGCACCGGCACGTCGGTACGCCCTTTGCGATAGGTCTTGCGCAGCGCGCGGGCGACCAACAGCGCGGTGCAGGGCTCGTCGGCCGCGGGCCGTGCGTCGGCCGCCGAGGCAGCGTGAAAATGCGGTCCAGCCACCGCCTGCGAGGCCATGGCGGAGCGTGCCCGCTGGGTTGTCTCACTCATAGCGCAGGGCCTCCACGGGATTCAACCGCGCGGCGCGGCGTGCCGGAAGCACGCTGGCCAGCACGGCAATCAGCAATGCGCCCGACACAATCCACGCGACGGTCGCCAGTTCGATGACGGTGGGAATTTCGGAGAAATAGTAGATCGACGGATCGAATACGTCGTGCCCGGTGATCTGGCCCAAGAGCGTCGCAATGGGGTTGATGTAGGCCACGATTGCCAGGCCCAGTGCCAGCCCCACGCCCGCGCCCACGCCCCCCAGCGACAGTCCATAACCCAGGAAAATGCCCATCACGCCCCGGTTCGAGGCCCCCAGGCTTTTCAGCACGCCGATATCGCGGGTCTTTTCCGCCACGATCATGAAGAAGATCGCCAAGATGCCGAAACCCGCCACCGCGATGATCATGAACAACAGCAAATTCAAGATGGCCATTTCCATCTGCACGGCCGCCAGCAACACGCCCTGCTTGTCGCGCCAGGTGTACACGCCATAGACCTCGGGGGGAAAAATCGCGCGCAACTGATCGCGCACCAGATTGCCGTCGGCCTCGTCGCGCAGCTTGATTTGAATCGAAGTAACGTACCGTGCACCGGTTTCCGGAT
>CAYSXM010000115.1:0-9307 GCA_964434905.1 uncultured Pirellulales bacterium
AATTTCTGCCTTGCCCCATCACTTCAGCTCGGCGCGAGCACAGGCCGAGTTGGAATATTCTTGCCGACCCGCGCGCGAGGCGGCCGCGGCAGCCTGGGAATGGTTTCGTACCCATGGCTATAGCTAGCTGCCCATTGAAGAATTCGACGGGCTGCTAGACAACCTGTGTCGGTTCCACCAAACCAACCGACCAAGGTCTCGCCTGAACCGGCTGCCAAATCCAAGCGACAAACGGTTGTTTTTTCGGTTGGAAAAAACGATGCCGGGCCTCTGACGAGGTGGAGGAATGTCCGCCGGGCGTTCATCAACCGCCGGCTAGGGCCAGAATCCCCCGGCATTCCCCTGGAAGTTCCCCTGGTATTCCCCGTGCCTAGATAGACGTTCAACCGCTCGTTCGGATATACTTCAGTGCGTATCCACCGCATGCTGGCACGCCTCCACTGGCCGACGCACCGCGGGTGGCTTCCGGCTCCAGCGTTCACGGAAACGCACTGCCACGCCGGCCGCAGGGACCTCGATCCCGGGTCGAGCTGGCCGGGCTCCCCGAACAACCTCGCTCCGCCGGCCGGGATCATCCAGCAGCGAACCAGGTAGGTAACAACAGGAATATGTCATGACCGAGGGAAAGTCCAAGTGGGATGATCTAGCCGATAACCTCGGCGTCGCTCCCGCCGCACCTGAAAGCCCTCGCCCCGTCACCGCGCCGACACCCGTGCCGCGCCGCCCGGCTGCGCCAACTCCGAGTCCCGCGGTTTCGCGGCCCCAAACCAATTGGGACGATCTAGCTTCTGATCTAGGTGCAGGCGCTGCGCCGGCAAGGCCCGCCGGCACCTCCCGCCCGGCAAGCCCCGTCGCGCCGCCCAGGCCCGCGGCACCCTCACCTCCCAGTCGGTCTGGCGGTTCCAGCCCCCCGACGTACACCGATCGACCTAGTTCCCACAGTTCAAAGAGCGCGTCTCCTCCCGCGGCCACGCGCCACGGCGACGGCCCCGCGTCAGAATCCGCCCCGGATATCGCACGCGAAAGTGCGGATCGCCCTCGTCAATCCGAAGGGCGAGGAGATCGCGGAGGCGCAAGATCATCTCACGACCGCGACGACCGATCTCGCCGAGGGGGTAGCTCGCGAGGCGAGGCACGTGGACGTGGCGACAACACCCGCCGAGACCAACGGCCGCCGCGCGACGAACCCCCACATGACAGACCCCGATCGGCCAGCAGCCAGCAACAGCTCGGCGAAGATCTGGCGGAGTTAGACGATCCTTGGTCCGACGCCGAAGGTCTGAGCTTGGAACCTGCCGCGGAGGCCGAGGCCGGCGCACCCGGCGACCCCGATCGTCCACGCCGCCGCCGCCGGCGCAGGCGTGGGGGGCGGGGCGGAGAACGAAATTCGGAACGCGGCGCCGAGCGCACCACCCAGCGAGACGATTCGCGAGGCGCTTCACGCCCCATGTCCGACGACGACGGTGCCTCGGAGCTCGACTCGGACTTGGCCGATGACGATCTTGCCGTCGAAGACCAAGGCTCCAGCGACCGGCCGCGGACTAGCGAGGCGGACGAAGAAGGCGGCCGCCCACGCCGTCGGCGACGTCGCCGCGGTGGACGTCGCCGCGATGGTGAATCGGCTGCGCCTCGTGTTGAACGCGTACCCCCCGAAGCCCGTGACGATGACGACGACGACGATGAACCTTATCTCGAGAAGCACGCCACCCAGCGCCCTCCGGCGCGGCGTGATGTGGCGCGCCGACGCGTTGAACCGCTCGACTCACTGGACGACGACGCCGACGAAACTTCCGAGGAAGAACGACGCGCACACCACCGGTCGATCCCATCTTGGAAAGACACCGTGGGAACAATCATTGCCGGCAACTTGGAAGCCCGAGCCAAGAACCCGCAGGGAGGCTCCAGCGGCCCTCCCGGACGACGCCGACGTGGCGGCGGTGGCGGTGGAGGTCGCGGCGGCAGGTAGTATTTCCAGTTGATATCTCTGGCGATTGATATCACTCGAAACAGACTGCCAACGACCACCACCAGGCGCGTTGCGCCGTGTGTCGCCTGCCGGCAGTTCCCGTGTGCGCCCACTCCGGCAACCAACAATCCGGTGCGATCACACGTTCGCCGCACCAGGTACTCGGGGCCTGAGCCGCTAGGTTGGTTCGACGATTCGGCGCCGCCGTGGCTTGCCCGCTCGCAACTCGCCACCCGGCATCCAAGCGCTACCCGGACCGTTTCCCGCGCGCTCGCGCTAACCCGAGTTACGCTACTCGGACCATGGCGCAAGGGCTTACTCGGTCCTGCACGCGAGAATGATGGGCCGGGAGTTCAAACACCACGAAAACCGCGCGGTTATCCAACACCTGGGCGTGCAGGACGGCGGAACGAAGCCCATGCAATGGCATTAAGACGCAATGCAGAGATTCGGAATCGGAACCTGATTCCTTGGCGCCTTCGCGTTGCATTCTTCCCCCGGCCACTTTGGGGCGCCGAAGTCGCGCAGCAGCCTAACTTGGGTCAGTCGCCTGCTCCTGGTTTGGCCGCGCGCAAAAAGTACACCGCGCTGGCCCCCAGCAGACCGCTACCCAAAGCGGCCATGAAATAGGTAAATAGCCGAAAGAACTCGAGCCGCGAGGCCGCCGAATGCGCCAGATCCTTGTACAACTGCACGCCCACGCTGCCCGTATAGCCGATCGCATCGGCCAGATAGATCGCGAACACGGCGGTTCCCACCACCCGTGTCGAAGCGATCATCCGATCGAACAGCATCGATCCAAACGGCACGTACGCCAGGTACGATCCTAGCCCCACCAGCGACATCCACACCAGGCCCGAGATCCACCGCGCGTCAAAAGCCAGCGTGGCCAGCCCCATCAGCACGCTGCCTGCCATCATAATCGCAAAACCCGCCGCCAGCCCTCGCCGGTTGTCGCGCACCAAGGTCAGGCTGGCTAGCGCCACCAACACGCCCAAGGCCACGGGCGTTTCGGTGCGAGTGAACACCGCCGACACGTTTTCGTAGCCCAGTTCCTCCAGCACCTCCACGCCGTAGTTGTCGCGAAAATCACGGTAAGCCGTCAAAAAAAAGTAGGCCACGAACAGCATCACCAAGCCCAGCCAAAAACTCCGCACAAACGATACCCGGCGGCCCCGGTTCATGGGCGACCGCTCGACGCGTTCGGCCACGTCGGCCGCGGTGGGCCGAGGTATCTGGTGCAAGAGCCACACCGCGATGAGAAACATCGGCAGAAAGCACAGCCCCGTCGCGGCGGGCATCCACGCTTCGGCCACGCCCCACTGGCCGACCAGTGCCTTCCCAACGTCTTTGACCACGCCGCTGGCCACGATGAACGAGCAACTCAGCCCGGCCAGCAACAGCTCGGAGCTGCGCCGCCCTTCGAGGTACCCCACCACCATTCCCCAAACCATGCCTAGCGGCAGACCATTCAAGAAAATCGCTACGACCTTCCACTCGTCTGGCGCCAGTCCAAACAGCGCCAGCGCCCCCTCGGCCACCAGAATCAGGCCTACGAGCGTGGCGGCCCGGTGTGCCGGCTGAACCTCGGAGCAGATCTTGATGCCCAGATACTTCGAAATCGTATAGCCCAGAATCTGGCTGATAACCAGTGCGGTCTTGAGCTCCAGCGGCCCCCACGTGGCTCCGCTGAATTTGGCCACGGCAAACGGCTTCCGAAAGGCATACATCGCGAAATAGGCCGCGAACGACACCCCCATCGCATACGCCGCGAAGACCGGCGCGGGTGCCTTATCTAGCCAGGCCGACAAGGCGCTTTGCGGCTGCGATCGAGTAGACGACATAAACCCGCGATGGACGAAGTGGCCGGTCGAAGAGAGGTCCACCGCAAGCGATATGGGCGCGCCGTCGCCAGGGACCAACCACCGCTACTCTACCCGACCACCGGCCAGGCTCAAGGTATTCCCCAGCCGACCGCCAGGAGAGCTGCAAAGTCGGGGTCTGGAACTTTGTTCGGTCCACGCACACTGCTACCAACCAACTTCCGTCGGCCGAAAACCGGTTCCAGACCCCCGCGCCAGTCTCTTTGCGGTTCCCCCAATTGCCCCGATCCCAAAGGTTGCCCCTGCCTAAAACGGCCGCCCCCCGCCAAAATCAGGCAATCCTCGCTGTTTGCGGCGCTCGCGCATCGCACGCATGAATTCGCTCGCCTGGGCGCGTTCCTCGGGCGTCGTGTCCTCTAGAAAGCCTCGCATGCGCTCGCGCCGTTGCTCGTCGGTACCGCCGCCTCTCGGTCCGCCGCGTCTGCCGTCGCCTCCCGGGCCACCTCCCGGACCGCCAGGCCCAGGCCCACCCCCTGTGGCTCCACCACTCGGTGGTCCGCCGTCACCCGGTCCGCCACCGCCACGGCCCCCCTCGACACGCGCTCGTCGCTCGCCCTGATCGCCACTCGACGCACGTTCGCGCCACCGAGCCATCCGCGATTCCATGTCATCAATGCGCTGATCGAGATAGGCCACCCGCTGCTCAGCCGGCTGCTCAAAATAACCGCTGATTTCTTTCTGCATCCGCTGCCGCATGCGGCCCATCGGGCCGTCGCGGAACAACTGTGAACGCTGGTCCTCGGGCAGGCGTTCGGCGACGGTGCGCAGCTCGCGAAACGCGTCGCGGCGTTTGTCATCGGGCAAGGGGTCCTTGGAATCGGGCGCCAACTGGGCCATCAATTCGCGAGCCCGAGTCACATCGGGGTTCTCGCGCCCATAGGCGTAGTACCACCCCACCCCGCCCCCCACCGCCAGCAGCACCACGCACATCACCAGCACGCGCGGCCAGCGCGATCGTGCCACGGTTTTTTCCACTGGTCTGGCCATTTAAAATCCCTCCGCGTGACCATCGAGAAACACGGCGTTGCGGGCACCCTTGGTCCCATCCGGGGCGTGTACCGCCTCGAAGTCGAACGCCAACCAGATTTCAGTCGATGGGCGTAACGAGCCATCTCGCCGGCGGCGCACTTGTTCTCGAGTTTTGTTCGCCAGCACCGGCCCGGCATACTCGTAGCTGAGCCCCTCCTTGGTGTAATACTTGATGTCGTCGGGACAGGCAAACATCGGCTTGCTCGACTCTTGGAACGGTGCCAAAACCTCCATCAGTGGCGGGCGCTCGGGCGACACGCTTGGCAAGATCGCTGGATCTGGAAACTTGCCCCGTACCCCCTGCGCGTCGACATACATCGACAGTGCCAGCCCTACCTGTCGCAAATTCGACAGGCAGTGCGTGCGCCGCGCAGCCGCGCGCGATTTCATTACCGCCGGCAGCAAGATGGACGTCAGCAGACCGATGATCGCGATCACTACCAACAGTTCCACCAACGTCAGCCCCTTCGATGCGCCCCCCTCGGTGACCATGCCGCCGCCCCTGGAAATCCTCGCGGCACTCGATCTACCCGGTCGACTGCGCCTTCTGCGCGATCGAGATCGTCGACCGGCTCGAATCTCGTCCTGCGGACGCTGAAAATTCACGGTTCCCCCCCTGACGAGGCCTGGTTGGCGCGCACCCCTACAGGAAATAAAACCCCGCCTGCTTCGTTTAGTTTCGCGACCCATCGGAATTTTTGCATAGCACCTGGCCCAATTGCAACCTCGGTCGCCGCAGCCGACAAACAAACTGGCATCGGCACCGATCCGGACCCGGTGGCCCCCACACCGCCGGCTCACCCGAGATTGCCACGCTGTTTTACGCCGCCCGGGGGACCGGTTACGATCCCTCTCAGTTGCACAGCTTGGGTCGGTCCCAGGTCCCACGCCGGGCCTCCCGTGAACTAACATCGTTCCGAACTCGTGTACTTCGATTTCAATGGGTCGGAAGCCGCTCGTATGAACCGCAGTCAGGCCATTGCCGCGGACCCCGGTTTCCCCTGGCTATTCGCCGACGACCTGCCCGGCCTGCAGAAGTTTTTGGCCGAACGCGGTTGGCTAGCGTATGACGAACAGGTGGTCGCCTGCGAACACGCCGGAGCGGGCAACATGAACCTCACGCTACGTGTCGCATCGGATCGGCGCACGATCATTGTTAAACAAGCCCGCCCGTGGGTCGAAAAGTACGACCACCTGGCAGCTCCCTGGGATCGCGCGGGGGTTGAAGCCGAGTTCTATCGGCTGGTGGCCGATTTGCCCGACGTGGGGACGCGCATGCCCAAATTGTTCGCGTTCGACGCCCCTACCCGCACGCTCTGTCTGGAAGACCTGGGGCGGGCCGGCGACTGCACCGATTGCTATCACGGCGTCGCGCTGACCACGGAAGAACTGACCGTGCTGGCCCAATACTTGCGTCGCCTACACGACGGTACGCGCAGCGGGCTGGAGGCACCCAGCGTGGACATGACCAATCGCGAAATGCGCGCCTTGAATCACTTCCATTGCTACGTTTATCCCGTGGCTGCCGAAAACTCGGTGGATCTCCTTGCCATCGAGCGCGAACTTCACGCCGCCGCGTCTGAACTGCGCCTCGACCAGCCGTTCTTAGAGTTGCTGCATGCGACCGGCCAACGCTACCTGGCAGCCGGTCCGTGTCTCGTGCATGGCGATTACTTTCCCGGAAGTTGGCTCCGCGCGCCCGCCGGGCTGCGCGTGATCGACCCGGAGTTCTGTTTTTTCGGCCCGCCTGAATTCGACCTCGGCGTGGCCACGGCGCACCTGGCGCTCGCCGCACAGCCGGCCGTCAGCGCCGAGCATCTGCTCAAGGCGTATGAACAGTCCGATCCACGTCGGGCCAAGATCGACGAGCCCTTTCTGGCACGCGTCGCCGCCGCCGAAGTCGTGCGCCGCCTGATCGGAGTCGCACAATTGCCGTTGTCGTTGCCACCAGGCGGGCGCGCCGCCCTGCTCGGCCGCGCTCGTCAGGCGATGCTCGCGGCACACTGGTCGGCGCTGTGGTAACCGGCCACGCTCCTAGGCAACTACGCCCAGCGTGCTCCGCGCGCCGGACACATCAGAAAGAGTGCATGACTCGATTCATCATCCGCCGTGCTTGGCCACTTGCAGTTGCCGTGACGCTCGTGGCACTAAGCCACGCCACCGTGCCCAGCCTGCTGCCCGCCGCGCTACCGCCCGAACCCACCGACGTGTGGATCGATGTCGATCCGGGCACCGGCCAGAGCGACGTGGACGACGGCCTGATGTTATTACAATGCCTGCACTCGCCCGAGCTGCGCATCCGCGGTGTCAGCGTTGTATTTGGCAATGCGCCTTTGCCCCACGGCCTGAAAGTTGCCGGCGAGCTGCTCGATCAATTCGGACCACCAGGTCTGCGTCCCCAGGCCGGCGCGGCGTCCGCGGACCAGCTTGGCCAGGTCACCGCCGCGGTCGAAGCCCTGGCACACGCGTTACAAGATCGCCCACTTACAATACTCGCCGTTGGGCCAGTAACCAATGTCGCCACGCTCGTCACCCGCCATCCCGACCTGCAGGCCCGCATCCAGCGGATTGTGATGGTAGCGGGTCGCCGGCCGGGCCAACGCTTCCTGGCGCGGCCCGAACAGGCTCAGCCTTTTCGCGATTTCAACTTCGAACTCGATCCCACCGCCATGCAGGCAATTCTCGACACCCGCATTCCGTTGGTGCTCGCACCCTGGGAAATCTCGTCGCACGTCTGGATCACCCGCGACGATCTGCGCCTGCTGGCCCAGCGCAGCGCCTCAGGGCGCTGGATCGCCGAGACAAGCGAATACTGGATTACCCGCTGGGAGCAGGCGATCAGCCCGCGCGGATTCAATCCGTTCGACTCTCTCGCGGCGGCCTGGCTAACTCACCCACAACTAATCGAGTCGCAAATGGTCACCGCGCGCATCGTCGAGGCTCCCGACGACCGCGCCCCGCGCGATCGCGAACCGGTTCCGCGCAAACCGTACCTCGTCGTCGAGCCACTAGCCGCCGATTCAAATGGCGAGCGCGAGATCGTGTACTGCCACCACCCCCACGCCGCACTACACCAGATACTGATCGACCGCCTGGCCGGGCAAGGCAACTAACGATGGTTCGTTCGGCAGCGCACGTCGGGCCACGGCCTGGCGCACCACGCCAGCTAACAGCAGTTTGAAAAGTCCGACACGCTTGCGTCATCGCGTAGATGCGATGGCAAGATTGCCATATACGTCGTTGCTCTGCGAACTGCGCGGGGCACTGGCTGTGCGCAGCGACGCCCCTACGGCTGCCTGGCAAAGCCGCCCTAAGCACGGCTCTACCGAGCGAACGACAGCGCCCCCGGCCGCGGCAAACTGCCTACCACACGCCGATGCTCACGCCCGGCCCGTAGGCATATCCACGGTAATAGCTGCCGTAGTAGCCCGGTCCGTAGTAGCCCGGCCCGTAGCCCCAAGGGCGCGGCACAGGATACACCGCAACCGGCGGCCGATAGTAGGGCCGATACGCGTAAGCATAGGGTCGCGGACGATACGCCCAGGCCCGGCACAACGGTCCGGCCTGCACGGTGGTCGCACCGACCGCCAAAACGGCCACGGTGGCCAACGCCAACAATATCCGCCTCATCATGCCACTCCTTCCGGGGAAACTTCCCCTCGTGTTCCTTCATGGCGCGCAGTGAATTCTAGATTTGCTGCAAGATCACGACAAGGCGCCACAGGTTAACCAGGCACCGAATTACGGCAAATTAAGCTACCTTGCCGCCCCGAATACACCCGTGGGCGCGCCGCCGTACGCCCGGACCGATCACTAGCTCGACCTGCAAAGTAACGAGTCCCAAGACGCGATTTCGCTCTCTCGCTCATCGTTTGCCAGCCACTGGTTAGTCGAACCTGTGACGATCCCGCAACGAACCCGTCAGCAGAAAAAAAGTGCCGAGAGTAGTCAGCCGCCACCCGCGGCCATCCACTCTCGGCACGGTACCAACTCGCGTCACAGGCCATCACGCACGGCCCTGGCTCAGGTCGTTTTCACGGCAATGTGCCTGGGCTTCAGTTCCTCTGTCTTGGGCACCGTCACCTTGAGCACGCCCTCGGTGTACTGTGCCGTGACCTTGTCCTCGGCGACCGCCGTGGGGAATGGCACGATGCGGCGAAATTCACCACAGTGTCGTTCCACGCGATGGAACGTCTTGCCTCGCTGTTCCTTCTCTTCCTTGCGCTCGCCGATGATCCACAACTCGCCGTTCTTGAGTTCCACGGTGAAGTCTTCCGGCTTCAGTCCGGGCAAATCCACCGTCACCTCATATTCGGTCTCGGTCTCCGCGACATTGGTCTTGGGAACAAAATCTCCCCCAGTCCAAAAGCCCTCGGGGCCAAAGAACCGATTCATCAACGTTTCCATCTCGTGCTCCAGCCTGGTCAAC
>CAYSXM010000116.1:0-9277 GCA_964434905.1 uncultured Pirellulales bacterium
GCCACCAGACATCCACAAGAGAATACAGGCCTTGCCGCGACGCCGCAGATCGTCCGCTTGGCCCCGAACCAACTGTGTCCAGCTAACCACGTTGGTGGCCAACCCGACGGCCGCGGTGGCACGCAAAAAATCGCGGCGCTGGATCACTCGCTGATGATTGACGGCCACATGGGTCGCGCGTGTCCAACTCATGGCGCTACGATCTCCGTTCGAGGTACTGGCCGGGGGGCGGGCCAACGCACGGTGTTGGCAGCCGCCCTCGCGGGCGCGACTATTGACGATACAAAAACTCAGTGGAATTGACCAAGGTCCACAACAGGTCTTCAAAAGCTTCGCGGCGCTGTGCCACCTGGCCCAAATACTCTTGGCAAAGTTTCAATTCATCTGCCCGCGGTTGGCGCGCCAGCACCCGCAGATAAAGTTCGGTGATGACCGCCTCGTCGTCCGTCGTGCTGGCCAGCAGCTCGCCCAAGCTCGACCCAGACCGGGCTTGCATGGCAACCTGCAGCACGGGCAGGTTCATCAGCGCCAGAGCCTGTGCAATCGACCCTTGGACATCGTCGTGGGGCATGCTGGGGTCGTATCCAAAGACCGAGGCGAATTGTCGGCGCGGACTCGAGGCCATGGCCCGCAGATTGGCTTGAGGCTTGCCGGCAGCGCGGCGGCGTTCAGAAACGGACTGTTCGTCGATACCCAAGGCACCGACCAGGGCGCTAAACAATTGATCGGAACGCAATCGCTGGGGGCAGGCCATGGCAGCCGTGTCGGCGGCATCGTGTGCCACCTGGCGCGCCCTCTGATAATAGCGCGTGCTGGCCACGGTGCGCACCAACCACTTAGTCGAAAAATTGTGCCGGGTAAACTGCCCCGACAACAGCTTGATGGCCGCAGGTGCCGTAGGCGTGCGCTCGGACCCCAGATCGTCGACCGGTTCATAAAACCCTTGGCCCGTCAGTTCCGACCACAACCGGTTGACATAGGCCGGAGCGAACCACTGGCTGGTCGGTGCCGTCAGCCAATCGGCCAGCTTGGCACGCCGCTCGGCATCGGTCGTCCCCGTCTTGTAGGCCTTGCCGTTGCCGAAAAACACCGGCTGCATCAGCATCCCTTGGGCAGAAGCATCTTCCAGGTCGGGCATGTAGTGCTCGATGGCCTTGTCCTTGGCCTTCTCCTTGCGGCGAGGATTCGGCGCCAGATCACGCGCAAACACCAGGAAGCCGCCACGCGGGCCGTCGTCGTTCACGCGCCGTACGTCGATCCGCGGAAAGAAAGCCGCAAACTCGTGAAATTGCTTGCGCTTCCAGCGATCGGTTGGGTGGTCGTGGCACTGCGCACATTGGATCTGCACGCCCAGGAAAATCCGCGACACCTCGGCCGCCACATCGTTCGGTTCCGCCCACTGCGCGGCCAACAGCGCCGTGCGGCCATCTTCGACGATATTGCCCGTCGCGGTGATAAAGCTCCGCGCGATTTCGTCCCAGGGGGTATCCTTGGCAAATGCATCGCTGAGATAGGCCACCGTGCTTTGCATCGCCAAAAGCCCGCGGTCGTCGGTCCGGCGATAGAGAATGACATCGCGCCAGTAGCGAGCCCAGTTCTGGCCGAATCGCGGGTCGCCCAGAAAACGCTCGACGGCACGGGCGCGCTTGTCAGGCGCGGGGTCGAGCAGGAACGAGGTCAACTCTTCGGGCGTGGGCCACTCGCCCAACAGGTCCATGGCCAGTCGCCGCAGAAACGTCTCATCGTCGACCAGGGCGTCGGTCGGCTTGGACAACCCTGCTTCCACCAAAAGGCTGTCGAGCTGCGCCGCCACATCCGATGGTTGGCCCGTGGGACGGGCCGGGCTAGGGGCCGCAGCCTGGGCAGAGCTGAACGCGCCCTGCATCACACACCACAGAACCACACCGCCACACAGTATCGCACCGCGGCGCCGCCTTGCACCGCACCGCCCGGCCACACTGGCCGCGTGCCCTGTCGACAACCCCGGGCGAGCGCGGCGCCGCGAACCGATGGCGGCGATCTCGGAGTGCAGCGTGAACAGCATGGCAAACCCTTACTGAACAAATTGGACGGTTCGATCGGCTGGCGCCAGACCAGCCACGTTCCCGCTGGCTGGCGGTTGAACTCTCGAAACGGCTCCGCAGGGCACTCCCCAGCGGCGATTTACAAACCATTAAACCCAATAATCGGCCATCGGTTTCGCAGACCCTGCGCGGGGGATCGGTTTTCGAGCCTAACCTCTAGCGCAAGATATTGGCACATAAACGCTTACGTCAACTATCCTCGCCCCAACACACCTGCGCCGGCACCCTGGCCTGGTTGGCGCCAACGATGACCGACCAACGTTTATGCAGCCTGTAGGGTCCGGGGGGGTATCCGGGCACTGGCCAACAGAGTTTCCAGGACAGAGCGCGCAACAGTCTGCCCTAGAATACTTTAGGGAGCCCCACGAAGTTGGAAACGAACCATTGGTCACGGGGCCGGCCAACGTGGCGGGCTATCGGCGCGCCGGTGCGAAATGGATAGCTGCCCCGAGAGGCCTGTGGTTGCTTGACGGCGAAATGATGCTGACATGACGCTGGTGCATGAATTACGCGACCCGGACGAGTTGGCTGCGTGGCGATTGCCGTGGCGCGCGCTGTGGGATCAAACGCCTGGCCGCACCTTTTTTCAGACGCTCGACTGGCTGGAAGTGTATTGGCGCCACTTTGGACAACAGCAGCAGTTGCGCGTGTTGGTGGTGCAAGCGCTGGGCAAGCCGCTGGGAATTCTGCCGCTGGTGATTCGGCGAGAGGCCTCGCGGCTGGGTGCGGTGCGGGTGCTGACCTATCCGCTCGACTACTGGGGTTCGTTCTATGGTCCCCTGGGGGCCTCGCCCACGGCCACGCTGCTGCGAGCGTTTAGCCAGGTACGCGATACGCCGCGAGATTGGGATGTACTCGATCTGCGTTGGATCGACTCTGCTGGAACCGACCATGGCCGAACGGCGATGGCGCTATACACCTGCGGCCTGACACCAGAAAAGCGATTGTTTGCGTCGGCGCCACGCATCGACCTGAGTACGGGCTGGCCGGCCTATTGGGCAAGTCGCACTAGCAAGCACCGCAACAATGTGCGCCGCGCCCAGCGCCGCTTGGCACGATGGGGCGAGGTACGATTCGAACGCTATCAACCCCGGGGCACCGCGTACGGCGACGATGACCCACGGTGGGATCTGTACGACGCATGCACCGCAATTGCCGCGCGCAGTTGGCAGGGCGCCGTGAGCAACGGCAACACCTTGTCGCATGCCAACGTAGCACCTTTCCTGCGCGATGCGCACCTGGCGGCGGTGCGGGCTGGCGCCGCGGACATCGCCTTGTTGTATGTCGACCGCCAGCCGATCGCGTTTCACTATGGCTATGTGACCGATGGCCAGGTGAGCGGTTTACGGCTGGGCTACGACGCGGCGTTGGCCGAAGCGGGCGCCGGCACCGCGCTGATGGCAGCGTTCGTGGAAGACAATTTCGACCGCGGCCAGCGCACTCTCGACCTGGGGGTCGACTACTTGGAGTGCAAGCGTCCTTGGCAAACCCAAGTGGCCCCGTGCCAGCGATTGCTGTATTACCCAGCGAATTCGCCGCGAGGGCAGTGCTTGCGCTGGGGGCGCTGGCTAGGCAGCACACTCGCGCGGGGCTTACCGCGTTTCCACTCGGCAGGCCAGCCTCACCTGGTCAATTCATAGACCAGATTACCGTTTACCTCGCCGGCCGATTGCTGAAGTGGACCCCGTTTTTCGGACCACGGGGATAGATGGAACGTCGAGTGTGAGTGAAGACGATGCACATCCGCTAATCGCCAGTTCAATATCTGTACGCGTTGCCGTTCGTACTGTGCGCGGCCGGAGGAGTCGACCTTGAGCGTCCACATGGAGAATGCAACCACCGAGACACGGAGAGAAATGCCACGGAGAAATGCGAGAGAGACAGAGAGACAGAAAGAGACAGAGAGACATCAGGTGCAGGAGATCGCGGCGGCAGTGTTATCGCCGAGAAAACAGCGACGGCTGAGCAAGTGAAATCCGGAGCAGGCATGGCATGGCATAGCATCGTGCGGCGCGTGCTCCGTGGTTAGTGTCGTAGTGAATGCTGCAAGTCAGACCGTGCGTTTTCCAGCAACTACAACGTCCTGCACGCGCAAATGATCGGCCAGGAGCTCCAACAACACGAAAATCACCCGGTTATCCAGCACATGGGCGTGCCGACTCGCTAAGCGGTCGAGATCTCGCCGGGGCAGGGGTTATAGTCGTCCGGGTGGGCGAGGCCGCGATGGCCGACTCGCTAAGCGGCCGAGACCTCGCCGGGCCAGGGGTTATAGTCGTCCGGGTGGGCGAGGCCGCGATGGCCGACTCGCTAAGCGGCCGAGACCTCGCCGGGCCAGGGGTTATAGTCGGTTTCGTGCCGGTCGAGCCAGCGCACCAAGGCGGCCCACTGGAACGGATAGCGGCCAGGCTGGGTAAGCACGCTGCGGGCCTGTCGCGCCTCGTCGGCAGGCACCACCTGCAACGCTCGCCCCGTGGCCATGGCTCGCAAATTCACCTGGCAAGTGCGTTCCATGTCGAGCATGTCGATCAAGGCTTGTTCGATGCTCGAAGCTGCAGTCAGCAACCCGTGATTGGCCAGAATCAATGCGCGCCGCGTCCCCACCGCGCGCACGATCGCCTCGGCCTGCCCGTCGCCCAGCACGATGCCGGTGTACTCGCTATACAGTGCGTGGTCTTCAAAGAACGAACAGCCTGTCTGATCCAACGGATCGAGCAACAGGCCCAAGGCGCTATAAGCACTGCCGGCCGGCGGGTGCGTGTGGCAGGCGCAATGGACCTCGGCCCGCGCTTGGTGAATGGCCGAGTGGATGCAGAACCCCGCATAGTTAATCATGACGCCGCCGTCCACAATGCCGCCGTGGTGGTCGACCAGCACCAGATTGTCGGCTGTCACTTCGCTAAACAGCTTGCCGAACGGGTTGACCCAAAAATAGCTCGGTGCGCCGGGCACGCGCATGCTGATGTGGCCCGCGACACCGTCGTCGAGTCCGCGCAGCGCCAGCATGCGATAGGCGGCTGCCAGCTTGACGCGCTCGTGCCGCGCGGCGGGCGTGTTGGCCAGCGCCACAACGCGCTCTTTTTCTGCCGAAGGATCGGCCGCTCGATCGTACATAATCGACGTGGGATCGACCGTGGTTGCCATGGAATCTCTCGCTGTTACTGGCCGTGCCAAAATGGAACAGGGCACCCGGGTCGTTGCCCAGTTCCTAGCGGGCGTGCGACCCAGGTCCGCGCGCGCTTAAGGGTGCGGCTGCGAGCCCGAGCCCCGAGGGTTTACGCTAGCCGATCAGGGCCGTTCGAGCAACGGGGCACGCGGCTGCTTCACCGTGCCCAGGCCAGGTGGTTGCCGGGAAACCATTCCGTTCCGCGAGCGCGCGGGCCCGCCTAGCTATGGGTGAAAACGTGTGCCAGGGGCGATTGCGGTTTGAGGCAACAGACGCGACACTTTCGGAGCCGCGGCAGAACGCTCCTGAATGATTGGGGATCAATCGCGGTTTGGCCACGGACGCCTGGAGCCATTGGTGCCGCGTTCGTCGTAACCTTCGGAAACCAGGCACGGCGGTGAGTCCAGATGATCTTGTATTGCGTACGCCACGGTGAAAGCCAATTCAACGCCGAGGGACGCATTCAAGGACAGCACGACGTCCCCCTTTCGGATCGCGGACGGCAGCAGGCGGCCGCGCTGGCCCAGGCGCTCGCCAATTGCCAGATCGAAGCGGTGTTTTCCAGCCCCCTGGCCCGGGCGACACAAACCGCGACTGCGCTGGCCGAGCGCTGCGGCCTTTCCCTGCGAATCGACGACCGCCTGCAAGAGATTCACGCCGGCATTTTTCAGGGTTTGCTGTGGAGCGAAACCCGCCAACAGCATGCCGATCTGGCGGGGCGCTGGCTCGCGCAAGAGCCCGACTTTGTAATTCCTGGCGGCGAATCGCGACGTGCACTGGCCGCGCGCGGCGTCGAGGCACTGTCGGCCATCCGTCGAACGGGCCAGGCACGCGTGGCGGTCGTATCGCACGGCGGCCTGCTCTCGGCCAGCTTCAAAGCACTGCTCGGCGTTCCTGCCGAACGCACGCCCTTCAGTCTTTACAACGCGTCGATCAACCAGGTGCGGTGGGACGACCAGTTCCGGCTGGTCACTCTGAACCAAACCGACCACTTGAAGAACATCACGGCGGAACCGTTGTCGACGGGTGATCTGGCCATATGAACAAACAGCGCGCACCGCGAAAGACCCGCGCCGCGGCGCGAGAAACCCATCGCCTGACTGTCGGCCCTGGCCGGGGGACTACCGCAATTCGAAAATCGCTTCGATCTCCACGGTAATGTTGCCTGGCAACGAGCCCATACCCACCGCGCTGCGCGCGCCGACGCCGTGTTCCTTGTCGAACACATCGGCCATGAGTTCGCTAAATCCATTGATCACGGCCGGGTGCTCGGTGAATTCAGCAGTGCAGTTGACCATGCCCAACACCTTGACCACGCGCCGCACGCGATCGAGGTTGCCCAGATGCTCGCGCAGGGTCGCCAAGATGGCCAACCCGGTCTGTCGGGCCGCGGCAAAACCACCCGCCAAATCTACATCGGCACCCACCCGGCCGGTAAGCAACTTGCCGGTAGGCAACAGCGGGCCGTGGCCCGAGGCATAGGCCAGCTTGTCGACCACCACCAGGGGTTTGTACACACCGATTGGTTTGGGTGCCGGTGGCAGTTCGAGGCCGAGTTCCACGAGTCGCGCTTCCGCACTGGTCACGATGGTTTCTCCTCAGATCATCGACAAGTCGCCACGCACACCAAGTCAGGCCAGCCGGCGCCGACTTGCCAAGCCGGACCGGTTTCAGGCCGCCGATTTTAAGCACGCCCCGCGACATGGTCCAGCGCCGCTGGTGCTGCCAAGCTGCCAGGCCGCGGCGAGTGCCGCCCGTCGATCGCTGTCAGCGGTGGGATGCCGAGTCCGCGGAGCCGGACTGCGGTTGACGCCTGGGGTGGCTCTGCGACAATCTGCCCACCGGGTGTCCGTTCGCCGCGAACCAATCGCACAACGGGCAGACCGCGGGGCGCCAGATGCACATGCACACCGGGGAGCTTGGTCGAATGACCGAACGCGAACGTTGGACGGTATACCCGCTGTTGTTGTTTTCGCTGGCACTGCAATTCAAGGACAAGGTCGTACCGGCACGGCAAATCGAGGCGCAACAAATTGTTTGTGACCGACTCGAAGTTCGCGAATCGGCCAAGGCCCAGCAAGTCGAAGCACGCCAAGGCCTATTCGAACAGGCGCGAACCCCCAACCTGGAAATCGTCGCAGGCAAGGACCAGATCTATGGGCGGCTGGGCGCGCAAGACAACGGTGGCTTCATGGACCTGTTTGACGGCCAAGGTATCCTGCGCGCGAAAATCGGTCCGCCACCCGGGCAGACAGCGTATTTATTGGGTCTATTCCAGGACGACAAGACTCCGAAGGTGGTGTTCACCGAGCAAAACGGAGCCGGCTTCGGCGTGCTGTACGACATGGTGAACCAGCCACACTTCGTGATCACCGCCCGAATTAACCAGCCGGCACTGCCGGAGCCGCCAGCCGACCCCGCACAAGAAGCGGAGCCGGCACCCAAAACCGAGCCTGCCGGCGAGGCGCCGGCGCAGCAGGCGGAGCCAACAGGGCAGGTTCCCGGTACCTGATAAGAAACTGCAATTCACGCGGGGTGCTTCGACCAGCAGCGATCATGCACGCTGGTTACACTTGGGCCCCGGTCAAAAACCTTGGGCTAAGACGTCTACCAGCGAAGTACACATTTCTGCCATGGCCGGGCTATTCGGCCGCGTGGCGCAAATCTCCCAGCCGCTCGCGAAGTGTTTCCACCTGTTTTTCGAGTGAGCGGCGCGCGATTTCGATCTTGTCTTGAATTTTCTTGCCGTTGGATTGAATGGTCTTGGTCCAGGTGGCGATTTCGTCGAGCCCGCTGGCCTGGCGTTCGACTTCCAAGACAGCCTTGTCGAGCGCCTCGAAATCGGCGGATTGCGCAGCGCGCTCTTGCCCTTGGCGCACGCACAAGGCCTTGGCCAGGGTCAGGCCGACACGCAGAAACAAGTCGCTCTCGCCCGAGTCGGCGTCCCAGGCCACGAACACATCGTTGCCGATGCGCGACACCGCCTCGAGCCCCGCAGGGGCTACCTGCCGCGCGAACACAAACAAGCCCACCTGCGCTCCGCGGTTGCGGCGCGCCTCTTCGAGCTCTTCGCGGGCGGTGGCCAGCGAATAACCCGCTTCGGCCTTGACCTCGATCACGATCTTCGCGCCGGGCGCCGCCGAGTCGGGCCCAAGTTCAATCAGGCAATCGCCTTTTTTGTTGTAGCGAATGGCGCCGGGCGTGTCGCCGACCCACCGGGGCAAGTCGCCTTGCGTGGGACATTCGTGTTCCAAGAATCCAAACACCGCGCGTTCGAAGGTAATGCCGTGCCGGGTGCCGCGGGCCGCTTCCTCGCGCCGCGCGAGCATGCTGCCCAAGGCCACCTTGACTTCTTCCTGGAAGCGCTGGTTGGTTTGGGTTTGGGTGGTCAGAATGGCTAGCAGCTCGCGTTTGAGCCGTGCCAGGGCCGAATCGTCATGGTCGAGCGTGAGCTGATCGTGGATGGTCTGTTGGGTGTTTTCCAGCATCAACTTCAACCGCGACAGGGCCGAGGCCTCGCTGTCGAGCGAGAACTCCGCGGTAATCGTGCGCTGCGCGCCTTCGACGTTCCGCACCAACCGGCTGAGGGCCGAGTCTTCCTTGTCGAGCGAAAACTCTTGCACCACCGTCTCGATGCGGCCCGCCAAGGCAGCCGTGAACTGGCCCTGGTTCTTGGAAAGCTCGTGAACTAGTCGACTCAAGGCCGATTCCTCACGATCGAGAGAAAATTCCGCCAGCACGTGATTTCGCTGGTGGTTCAATTGCTCGGCCAGTGTCTCGCGCAGCGCTGCCAACAAGCCCTTCGAGGCTTCGGGCGACAGGATCTTGAACAGCGGGCTCTGCTCACCAAAGTGCGCTGCCAAAGTTTGCGTCAATAGCGAATCGTCCTGGCCCACATGCTGACGTAGCAAGGTTTCCAAATCGACGTCTTTGCGCACCAAGCGCTTCAAGCGCTCTAGCAGTCGCCCGCTCTCTCGGTCGAAATAGTCGGCCAGCGCGGTGCTCAATCGCTGGTTGATTTGCGTGGAGT
>CAYSXM010000117.1:0-9193 GCA_964434905.1 uncultured Pirellulales bacterium
CCCGAGTTATTCACCCTGGATCGGCAACTTCGAATTCGTGCTGATGCGCAACGTGCAGCCAAGCTTCAGCGAAAGTGCCGGGGCAGTCGTCTATCCCACCGAAGGTGCCGCGCCCCATGCCATTCCTCGACTGACCCACATGCTCTTTCAGGGCATGTTTTTTATCATCACGCCGGCGCTCATCTGTGGCGCCTTCGCGGAACGCATGAAATTCAGCACGCTGGTGGTGTTCATGGCCCTCTGGGGCCTGTTGGTCTATTGTCCGTTGTGCCACTGGGTCTGGGACGGCGGCCCCCTGGCCTATGGCTCGACCCACGCACGTTTCGGTGCCTTGGATTTCGCCGGTGGCACCGTGGTACATATCAGCTCAGGCGTCTCCGCCTTGGTCTGTGCGCTGGTGCTGGGCAAGCGATTGGGTTTCGGACAACAGCCGATGCCCCCCCATAACCTCACCTACACCACCATTGGCGCGGCCTTGCTATGGGTCGGCTGGTTCGGGTTCAACGCCGGCAGCGCGCTCAACGCCAGCGAATTGGCCGCCACGGCCTTTTGCGTGACCCATTTCGCTGCCGCCGCCGGCACCCTGGCGTGGGCAGGCATGGAATGGATTACCCGTGGCAAGCCCTCGGTCTTGGGGGCCTGCTCGGGCGCTGTGGCCGGGCTGGTTTGCATTACGCCCGCATCTGGTTATGTGCTGCCCATGGCGGGTCTGCTGATCGGGCTGGCAGCCGGGGTGATTTGTTACTTGGCCTGTACCACGCTCAAATCGCGTTTTGGATACGACGATTCGCTCGACGCATTCGGCGTGCATGGCGTGGGCGGTACCCTGGGCGCATTGCTGACAGGTGTGTTTGCCACCCGCCAGGTGTTTGGCGGTCAACAGCCGTTGGGCTTGCTGGAGCAGGGCCAGTTGCTTACCGCTCAAATCGGCGCAGCGGCCGTGACCTGGGTGTTTGCCGCCACGGTAACCTTTGCTCTGCTCAAGGTGCTCGACCTGGTCATGGGGTTGCGGGTGCCGCAGCAAGCGGAAATCCAGGGGCTCGACCTGAGCCAACACGGTGAAGAGGGGTATATTTTTCTGTAGCAGTTAAGTCGGGTAGGGCCCCCTGGGGTTCGCCTCTGGGGGACCTCCCGCCTGGCTGGCTGGGTTTGCCGCGCCGCGGGCCTCCGCCCAGCCCCTGGCCAGCGCGTCCCCAATCCGACGCTCGACGAGGAGTTGATCGACCATGAAAAAAATTGAAGCCATCATTCGCCATTTCAAGCTGGAAGATGTGAAAAACGCGCTCACCGAACGCGCCATCCACGGCATGACGATTACCGAGGTGCGAGGTTTCGGTCGCCAGAAAGGGCACACCGAAATGTACCGCGGCACGGAATACGCCGTCGATTTTGTCCCCAAGGTCAAAGTGGAAGTGGTCGTCTCCGATGCGCAAGTGCAAGCGGTCGTGGATTGCATTTTGAAAACTGCCCAGACCGGGCAAATTGGCGATGGCAAGATCTTCGTCAGCGACCTGCGCGAATCGATTCGCATTCGTACTGGTGAAACCGGCGAAGAAGCACTCTAGCACGGATGATTCAAGAACTTCGTCGCGAGGAATCGAACGTGTTGTGGCTGCCAGGAAAACCGTGATCGGCTGCTAGTGCTCTGGGTGCCGCTGGCTCTGCGAGTGCTCTGGGGCGGATTGGTGAATTCGTGAGTCACGGCCGATTGCGGTTCGACGTCGGGTGCCAGTGCTCCGCAGCAGAAGGCTCATGATTCATGCGGGGCTAGTCTTGCCGGCAGGTTGCTCGCGCGCACGTCGCTCTCGCCACCGCGGTGAAGCGCCCAGGATCGCTTGTCATGTCGCTCTCCGCCAATCTGCGACCCAGCGTGCTGGCAGCCAAACAGCGCTTGGCCGAAGGCCGCGCCAAACTGCGCGCCCGCCACGACCGCGGTTCGCCTGGCATCCAGGTGTCGCAAGCCATGGCCGACCTGCTCGATGTCGTGGTGCTCGACCTCGAAGCCGCTGCACTGGCCGACCTGGGCGAGGCAGGACCCACGGGGCTGGGTTCGCTCATGACCCTTGTGGCACATGGCGGCTATGGCCGCCGCGACGTCGCCCCCTTCTCCGATGTCGATCTGATGATCCTCTACGATCCAGCCGCACGCTCGCGCGTGGAACGCCTGGCCGAGCGGCTGCTTCGCGACGTGTTCGATGCCGGGCTGACGCTCGGCCTCAGCGTGCGCACCCTGGGCGAAGCCTGCCGGCTGGCCACCACCGATATCACCATCTGGAGTTCGCTCACCGAATCGCGTCGCTTGTCGCAAAGCAGTGAACTTTATCAGCGATTTGTCGACCAATTCAGCCAGGTCACGCGCCGCCGCCGCCGCCGTCTGGTGCCCCAGGTAATTCAAGCGCGGGCCGAGGAACGGCTCGAATATGGCGAAACCGTTTATCTGCTGGAACCCAATATTAAACGGTCGCCAGGCGGACTGCGCGATATGCAGTTGCTGCGTTGGCTGGGGTCGGCCTGCCACGGCATGCACGATTTCGACGGCCTGCAAATGTGCGGCGTCTTGTCGCCAGCCGAGGCCCGCCGCTTGCGAGATGCACAGGAACTGCTCCTGCGGTTGCGCAACGAACTGCACTTTCATGCCGGCAAGGCGGCCGATGTCTTGGCCCGCGCCGAACAAGTGCGACTGGCCGAGTGGTATCACTACACCGGCCGCGAGGGCCTGCTGCCCGTCGAGGAGTTCATGCGCGACTATTTTCGCGCTACCCAAGACACCAGTCGGATCGCGGCTCGGGTAGTCGACAATTCCCGGCCCGGCTGGCGCTGGCGCGACTGGCTGGCCCCGCTGGTTAGCCACCTGGTAGAAGGTGATTACCGCGTGGGACCACAATCCATCGGCGCCACGCGCCGTGGCCAAGCCAAACTGGCCACCGGCCTTAGCGAGATTCTGCGGCTGGCCGACCTGGCCAATCTCTACAACAAGGAAATCTCGCTCGCCACGCGCGAAGTCGTCCGCGCCGCCGCGCCCGATCTGCCCGACGCCGTGTCGCCCGAAGCCGCCGGGCGCTTTCTGTCGGTACTGAGCCAGCCCGCACGCGTCGGCGAGCTGTTACGACTGCTGCACGATACGGGCGTGCTGGAACGAATCATTCCTGCCTTCTCTCACGCGCGCTCGCTATTGCAGTTCAATGAATACCACAAGTTTACCGTCGATGAACACAGCCTGCGGGCCGTGGAATGCGCTGCGGCCTTTGCCCAAGATCGCGGCCCGCTCGGGCGCGTCTTTGCACGGATTCGCCGCAAGGATCTGCTGCACTTGGCCTTGCTGATTCACGATCTGGGCAAAGGGCTGCCTGGCGACCATAGCGAGGTGGGGTGGGAGATCGCCGCGGACGTGGCCCGCCGACTGTACCTCAGCGAAGCCGACGCCGACGTGGTGAAGTTCCTGGTGCACAAGCACCTGGTGATGTCGCACCTGGCCTTTCGGCGCGACACCAGCGATGCGCAACTGGTGGTGCGGTTCGCCGTCGAGGTCGGTTCGGCCGAACGCTTGCGAATGCTATTTGTGCTGACCGCCGCCGATTTCAGCGCCGTGGGGCCCGGGGTCTGGAACCACTGGAAGGCCGAGGTGCTTACCGATCTGTTTCGTCGCGCCATGGTGCATCTGGGCGACGATACCGCCACCGCCAGCTCCTCCGACCGCATCGCCAAACGCCGCTCCGATGTCTTGGTGCGACTCGATGCGGAGGCCGATCGGGTCTGGTTTGCTCGCCAAATCGAGGCCTTGCCCGAGGGTTATCTGTCGGTCACCCCCGCCGAACGCATCGCCGCCGACCTGCGCCAATTGCGCCAGTTGCGGCCCGGCGATGTCTGGGCCCAGGGACGATTTCTGAGCGGCACCAGTACCATCGAATATACCGTGGCCACGCACGAGGAAGTGACCCCCGGAATTTTCCATCGGCTGACCGGAGCATTGTCGAGCAAGGGCCTGCAAATTCTCGGCGCCGATATCAACACCGTGAACGACGGCCTGATTCTTGACCGCTTCTTCGTGCAGGACCCCGATTTCGCCGAGGCACCGCCTGAAAGCCGTCTGCGCGAAGTCGAGCAGGCCTTGGTCAACAGCCTGGGTGCCGACGACAGTCTGCGACCGCAATTCCGCCGCGTTTGGCCCCGTGGGGCCGCAGCCGGTCCCCTGCACCCGCTGCCGACGCGCGTCGAAATCGACAACACCACCTCGGAACGTTACACCATCATCGATGTCTTTGCCGCCGATCGCGCCGGGTTGCTGTACACGGTCACCCGCTCGCTGTTCGAGCTGGGTTTGTCGGTGGCGGTGGCCAAGATCGGCACCTATCTCGATCAGGTCGTCGATGTGTTCTACGTGGCCGATCTGGCCGGACGAAAAATCGAGGACCCCGAGCGATTGACTCGCTTACGACAGCGGTTGCTGTCGGCCATCGAGACTCTCGAACGCGAAGCCTGCGGACCAGCTTCGCCGGCGGCCTAGCAGCCCGTCCCTGGCCGCTTACAGCACCGTTCCATCGCCCCTGGCGTCGCACTACCCGCGACATCGCGCCGGCAACCCCAGCCGTTCGAGTCAAAAGGTGCGCCACGCGCCCGCGCGAAGGAACCAAATCCTGTCGCTGCGATTATTTTTCACTCCCCACTCGCTCCCACCTGCAAGTCCTATCCGCTTCGCGAGGAACCCACATCCCACGTGGTCTGTTCAACCCGTTCGACAAACCGGCAGCCCACGCGATACAACAGCGGGCTCGTCTCGTCGCCCACGATCTGATTCCGCACGACCTCGGCGGTCATATAAATCAATTCGGGCGCTTGCCCCAGGGCCACCACCACTTCCTCGCACTCGAAAGGACTCTCGCTGACAAACGAGAAGCCGCTTTCGCTCAAGTCGTGGCAGCACACCAAGGAAAAATCTCCCGCCTCGGGCAAATGTCCAGCGACCCGTGGTGCCAGCGACTGCATTTTCGCGTAAGGACGGCGGCCCTGGTGCCGGCGGTCGTCAGACACCGGCGGCCGGCGAATTTCGAGCACCTGGTGTACACAGGCGTAGAACTCCGCATCGAACTGTCGTGCCATTTCTGATCTCGCCCTGGACTAAGCCTGGACCCCCTGAAAATGCCCCTTCGCCGTGAGCAGGGCGCAGGCACTTCCACACCACATCCATAGGCCCAAAACGTGGGCCACGCAACCTGCGCGGGCCAGGGTCTCGGTCGCGCGTGGCACCCGCGCAACGACGTTGCCGTCATGCAACATTCCCTGCGCCATTGGGCTTGCCTGGCGCGATCACGCGGCCGGCAGGCGCAAGAGAAAAAGTGCCCCAGTCTGGGCGCCACTGGCAACGGTCAAGCGGCCCTGGTGCATTTCGGCGATACGCCAGCACTTGGCCAACCCCAAGCCCACGCCGCGTCCGGCATTGCGACCCGAAAAGAACGGATCGAACAGACGTGCGCGAATTGCTGGATCGATGCCGGGGCCATCGTCTTCGACCGAAAGCGCCCAGCCTTGCTCGCTAGCTGCCGCGCCTCGATCGCACGCCGCCAACGACAATTCCACCTTTCCGCCGTCGGACACGGCCTCTAACGCATTGTCGACAAGTGCTCCCAGCAGTACCTGGATCTGCTCGCCATCGACCCGCGCCCACGCTGGGCTGGGGCCGGGCCGGCGCGCGATCGTGGCTCCCCGCGCTTTGGCCCGCGATGTCGAGCGGAGCGCTACCGCGTCGAGCAACAATGCCAAGTCGTGCCTGGCCCACTGCGGCGCGGGGGGGCGCGCAAATAGCATCAGATCGGCGATCATTTCATGAATGCGCCACGCCTGCGCGTGAATCACCGCCAGATCGTGGCGACGCTCGGGGTGCGTTTCGCCAGCCAACAACAACTGGGCGCGCCCCGAGATGACCGCCAACGGATTGTTGATCTCGTGCCCCGCGCCGGCTGCGAATTCGACCAGTCCGGCCAGTTTTTCTTGCTCGAGAGCCGCGGAAAACTCCCGCTCGAGCCGGGCCAGCCGGGCCAGGCTGCCAACCACCGCCGGAAACCAATCGCCGTCGCCAGGTTGGGCCGCTTCCCCACACTTCGCCCCGGAACTTGCTGGCAACAGAAGGGATTCGTTCTGGCCAAGTGCTTGAGCGAACCGCTCGAGGCTGTGCTGATCGAGCCATGCCACGCACGCCTCGATTGCGTTCGCCTGACTAGCAAGTTGGCCGTTCAAGGACCCCGCGCCCGCCGCGCCCCACGCAGCAACATCCGGATCGCTAAGGCAAAGCACACGCCAGGCGTCACCCCGAGCCAATTCGTCGCGTTGCGCCCACACCGCCACAAGTCGCGTGGCAGTTGCCGGCCGCAGTGGTTTCGTGGGCTGCGCGCCGATCGCGGGCCACCCTAGCATCTGCCAGGTCCTTTTTCCGACAACTCGGGGCGCGCCCCGATCAGAGCGCCGGTGACACCAGTCTGCGGTTCATTCATCGGAACCGCGGCCCCCCGCAAACAAAAGCAGCCAAACCCGGCCCTGCGAGGGGACCGGGTTTGGCCGTGAACCGTATCGAGTCTGCCAGGCCGACCCATTTAGGTCGAAACGGCCGACTCCACGTCGAGCAACTGGCAAATGCGCTCGATGAGCTTATCTACTTCAAACGGCTTGTGCATGAAGTCGTTGGCACCCGCGCCGCGCAGCTCGCCAATCTTGTCTTCTTCCACCATGCCCGAAATGCAGATGATCCGCACTTCGTCCATGCTGGAATCCTTGCGGACCAACTGGCAGACTTCCTTGCCATTGATATCCGGCAACATCACGTCGAGAACGATCAAGTCGGGATGATATTCCTTGAAGGTCATCCCTGCCTCGAAGCCGGTCTTGACTGCCCGGGTTTCAAATCGCCCGTCGCGATTCAAAACATCCGTAATCAGTTCCACCAATTCATCGTCGTCGTCGACCACCAGGATCCGGCGCTTCCCGCTTTCCAGCGCGTCGGTCGGAATCCCGTTGTCTCGCATGAAGTTAAATAGCTGGTCGCGGGGAATGCGGCGAAAACGACTCCCCGGTACCCGAAATCCCTTCAACTGACCCGAGTCAAAACAACGGATAATCGTTTGCTGGCTCACCTTGCAGATCTTGGCGGCTTCGCCTGTCGTGAACACCGTTTTCATGAGTGCTAACCACCCCTCTCCCTAGCCATTCGTCAGGCTAGTCTCAGCGGTTCCCAGGCACTGCCCAACCACCAGGGTAGCGCCCAGGTTCCTAGTCCTCCGTGTACCGCTATGACCAACGGCCATTGCCGGTTGGTCGCATCTCGGAAGTCCGTTCACCCGCTGGAATTACGTAACCAGCAGAATCATCCGAATTTTCCGATATTCCCGATCTTACCTGGCGTCGCAATTATAGCCATCTTCAATGTAGAGTCAAGATCGCTATTTTTGTCGCAAATCTTTATTTGACAATATGTTGCGATTTTGATCCGCCGCCAATTCCAACCAATGGACTGGAAGCCGGACCACCGCACTTCACATTTGACTGCCGACCGGGCATCGCCCGCCGCAAGTCAAATGCGATGGTTGGCGGAAGATGCGCGATTTTCCAGATCGCGTCTAGACCAGTTTTTCCCCAACGACGCCTTCGTCGCACACCCGCTGGGGGACCTAGCTCGCCGCCATCCACTTCGCACCCGACCGCGACCCAGCCTCCGCCATCGCGCGGAAAAGCCTGAATTACGTACCACCCAGGTGCATGAGTAAGAGTGCCAAGTCGGCCGGCGTAATGCCGCTAATCCGCTCGGCCTGAGCCAGACTTTGGGGCCGAATTCGGCTCAGTTTTTCCCGTGCTTCAGCCCGGAGCTGCGTCAGCCGCGCATAGTCGAATCCGCTCGGTATGCGCTTGTGCGATAGCCGCCGAACCCGGTCAATGTCGACCTGCTGGCGGGCGACGTAACCGGCATATTTCACGTCGTGAAGTACTTGCTGGGCTGCCTCGATCGAGATCGAAGCCAAGACCGGCGCTTTTGACACCGCCTGGTCCCACGTCGATTCCGGACGCCGTAGCAGTCGCTCCAGGGTCTCGTGCTCGAAGCGGGTCTTGCTCAAGACCTCCTCGGCCGTGGCAATTTCGGCAAGTTTGCCGCTAAAACGCCCCCAGCGATCGTCGTCCACCAGCCCCGCCGCCCGTCCGAGCGGGGTCAGCCGGCGATCGGCGTTGTCGTGCCTCAGCAGCAACCGATATTCCGCCCGGCTGGTGAACATGCGATACGGCTCGTCGACGCCCTTGGTCACCAAGTCGTCGATCAGCACGCCCAAATAGGCCTGGTCGCGCTCCAGCACCAATGGCGCTTGCTGGGCAACTTGTCGTGCGGCATTCAGGCCGGCCAACAACCCTTGTCCGGCCGCTTCCTCATATCCGGTGGTGCCGTTGAGCTGGCCCGCAAAATACAGGCCCCGGACCCGCTTGGTTTCCAGGCTCGGCTGCAACTGATGCGGCGGTACAAAGTCGTATTCTACCGCGTAGCCATAGCGCATGATCTCTGCCCGCTCAAGCCCCGGCACCAGCGGTAGCAACGCTTCCTGCACGTCGCGCGGCAGGCTGGTCGAAACGCCGTTGACGTAAACTTCTTGCGTGTGGCGCCCCTCGGGTTCCAGAAAAATCTGGTGCCGGTCTTTCTCGGCGAACCGCACCACCTTGTCCTCAATCGACGGACAATACCGCGGGCCGCTCGAGTTGATCTGTCCGCTATACATTGGCGCACGGTGCAGGTTGGCCCGAATCAGCTCGTGCACTGCCGGGTTGGTATAGGTAATCCAACAGGGCAGTTGCGGCGCGGGAAGCCGGTCGGTCAAGAAGGAAAAGGGCACCGGCTCATCGTCGCCCGGCTGCAACTCCAACGCGTGATAGTCGATGGTGCGACCATTCAACCGCGGCGGCGTGCCCGTCTTGAATCGCGCCAGTGAAAACCCCAACCTCACGAGCGCTTGGCTCAGGCCGGTGGTCGTTCCTTCGCCAGCACGCCCGCCGGCAGTGCGTGTTTCTCCGGTGTGCATGATCGCCTGCAAAAACGTCCCCGTGGTCAGCACTACCGCGCCCGCGCGATACTCTGCATCGCCCCGCACACGAATACCGACCACCCGGCAGTTCTCCTCCACCCGTTCGACCAACAGATCCTCTGCCACTTCCTGGCGCAGCGTCAGAC
>CAYSXM010000118.1:0-9192 GCA_964434905.1 uncultured Pirellulales bacterium
GCACAGGGCCTGCCGCGCCCCGAGGTGCTGCTGTATCGCGGCGCGTGGCAAGAATGGCCGGTTCACGAAATCGAGATCGCCGTTCCACTCAGCCCTCGCGACATCGAACGCAAGAAAACCGCCATCTTCCACCACGAATCGCAGAAAGATACCGCGCTGTTTCCCGGGCCGGACGACCCTCGCGAGTTCTGGCAGCGAGCTGTCGATCGCAATCACCACACCGCTGATGTATATAATCGGATGGGCTTGCCCGAGTATTTCGCGCTCGAGGGTTTTGTGCGCTGGAAAGGCGAGCCGCTGTAGGGCCGGGGCGAACCACGACTCCCGCGCCACGTGGGGTGGCAAAACCTTGAACGACAGAGAACCCCGGCCATGCCCGACGTTCCGCGACGCATTCCCGGCCGTCTAAAATACCAGGTCGCCCGCGCCAGCGGCGCCGACAGATATTCCTGGGTGATCCTCGTCTGGTTGGGCCTGTGGGGGGCACCCGGCGCCGCCGCTGCCGAGTTTGCACCTGCCGCCAAGACTGCTCCCGACACAGAGATGGTGTCGCGCCGCTTCGATCTGCACTATGTCGCCGCGGTCGATCCGCTTCCGCCCGGCGCGCAGGTGGTCGATTTGTGGTTGCCGGTCCCGATCGATGGCCTCGGCCAGCAGGTGGAATCGCTCGAGGTACTGTCACCCCTGGCAGGCACGCTGGCGGTCGAGCCGGGGTTTGGCAATCGCATCTTCCATCATCGGTTCCAAGTGGGCGCCGGGGGCGCGCCGCCAGCAGCCGAGTTGAAATTGCGCGTGACACGCTCCACGTACCAGGTACCCGCCGCCAAGCAGTTGCCAGCCGGGGCGGTGCAGGCAGCGATTGGTCCCACCGCGACTGGTCCACCTGGGATCGTGCTGGGGCCAGACGTGCCGGCCGAGTTGGCCGTGTATCTGGGCCCCGCGCGGATGATTCCGCTCGATGGCCCCGTGGCCGAGCTATCGGCCGAGCTCGCGCTGGCGCCGGGGGAAACGATCTTCGCCGCGCGGAAAATTTATGACCTGGTGCTCGAACGGATGACTTACAACTGGGCCGCCAAGGGGGCCGGCCACGGCGACACTCTCTGGGCCTGCGATAGCCGCACTGGCGATTGCACCGACTACCATTCGTTGTTCATTGCGCTCTGCCGCGCGCACGGCATTCCTGCCGACCACGAATTTGGCTTGCCGCTCAAGCCGGGCGCCCCGTCGGGCAAGGCGACTTTTTGCCATTGCTGGGCGCGGTTTTGGGAGCAGGCCGCTGGGTGGGTGCCTGTCGATGCCTCGGAGGCCGACAAACATCCCGAACTGCGCGAGGTGAATTTCGGGACGCTGTCGGCCAACTACGTCCGGCTCGCGCATGGTCGCGACGTGACGTTGGCGCCACCGCAGGCCGGGCCGCCGTTGAACATGTTCGATGGCCCCTATGCGGAAATCGATGGCCAACCGGTCGAGAAAGTGCGCTGGCACGTGGCCTGGCAAGAAATCGCCACCGCCGCGCCGTGATCTGCGCTGTCGCCTCACTCGACCGGAGAATAGTGTACTGCCGAGGAGCGTGCACCGACCGCAGGTTGGTCCGTGCGCCGAACGGACATCCCGCGAGACGCGTGCATTGGGGCCTGCTGAGTTCATCCGCAGATTTCACAGATTGCGCAGATGAACAATCCAATCGATGGAACTGATTGGGTGTTATCCTCACTCGTGCTCAAGTGTTGTCCCCAATCGTGTTTGCTTCTTATCACAATCTGCGTCCATCGGCGCAATCTGCGGACACGCTCTCGCCGACCAGTGCGCCGAACGAATTAGTCGCTTGAATTCGAGTGACTGGCTACCGAAGTTCAAAAGCAGGCCAATCTGATGGCCCGTCGCCTTGAGGTAATTCAGTACCTGCGCCTCATCGCCGGTCGATAGTTTCTGCAATGCCTTCAGCTCAACCAGCACCGATTCAAAGCACACGAAGTCCGCGCGGTAAGCCGTCGCCAACGGCTTGCCCTTATATTCGACCCGGAGTGGTTCCTCCCGTGCGAACGGGACGGAACGCAACGCCAGTTCGATCGCCATCGCCTCCTGATAAATTGCTTCCAAGAATCCACATCCTAGTTCACGATGAACCTCCATCGCCGCGCCAATGATCGCATGAGTTTTCGGGTCGCGTTCCTCAGCCATTGTCGGACATCTCCACGGTTCTCTATCTGCGCGTTCCGCGCAATCTGCGAATCACCTTTCCAGAGCCGGCATCTTCAAATTTTCAATTCCCCGGTCATCCACGATCTTGACCGCGACTCGCTTGTGCTTGCCCGGCTCGATCGGAAGGGAAGTCGTTGCCCGGTAGGCTTCGATCTTGTCCTCGTCGATCTCCGACGCCCCTCTGCCCACCCGTTGAACAATTCGACTGGCCGCTAAGCCGGCTCTTCTAGTGGAATCCAGATTTCCATGCCGCCGGTACCCGTGCCGGGATGGAACTCGGCCGTGTAGCGCTCGAAGCACGGAGCGGGGGCGGGTTTCAAACCACACGCGGGGACCCACTTGGTCCAGATGGTGTCGATCGTTTGTGAAATGGTCGACACGTGACCGCCATGCCTGAACACGGCATACCGGCCCGCGCCCAGCGTCAGCAGCGTGAAATCCGCTGGCAACGGGCCGTCGTTTGCAAATTCCACCCCCGCGAGATAATCGAATCGTCGGTCGGGCTGCGTGTTCCAACACACGCCATAGAACATGGCGCCCTGCCGGCCCGGAATGCTGCCCGCCCGGGGCACAAAGGCTTCCCACTGCCGCGGAATGCCGGCGCGCGTGTGCGGATCATAAACCTGATTGAGCCCTGCGATCCGTAGCGTGGGCCCATGCTGAAAGGTCGGCCCGTCGAGGCCCAGCGTCGTGGCCAGGGTGGCCGCTTCTTGTTCGCGCAATTCCGGCGTGAAGGCCTCGCCAAAATCTTCGGCCTCAAAAAAGGGCCGAATCTCGATGTCCGAATCTTCGAGCATGGGGTTGGGGCACTTCCTCACCCAGTCGATCGCTTCCTGAAGCGATCGCACTTTCCAGACCCAAAATCCGGCGATCAATTGACCGGTTTCGGGAAAGGGGCCGTGGGAAACACTGCGCCCTGCGCCGGAAAACCGCACCCGCGCGCCACGTGAGCTGGGCGTCAGGCCGGCCCCGTCGAGCAGAATGCCGGCTTTGGCAAGCTGTTCATTGAATTGGCCCATCGCCGCGAGCAACTCGGCGCTGGGCATTTCGCCTGCTTCCGAGGCGGCCGAAGCCTTGACGATGACGAACACTTTCATGGGGGTGTTCCTGTTGTGGCGGCGCGATCGCCCAGTATGTTCGGCTACCCGCGTGAACTTCTAGGCCATCGCCATCAAATCAACTCCGCATACTGCCGCAAGGCTGACATGGTCTGCGGCAGCCCTTGCCGCTCCAGTGATTCGAGATATTCGGACACGCACCTCGCGGGATTCTTGAGGCTCTCTCGGTGCCGCTTGGCTGCGGCACAAACGATATTCGGCGCCAGGTCGAGCTGATATAAAACGAAATCATCTGGATGAATCGCTTCGACGCCGTAAGCCGCCAACGCATCGTCCGGAAAATCGGTGAGATTGAACGTCACGATGGCGTCGGCGTGCGATCGAATAGCGGCGGCCAGCACATGGCGATCATCGGGATCAGGTAGCGTGAGGGACGGAATCAGCGATTCGTATCCGCTGACAAGACAATCGAGGACATTTACATTCATCTGTTCGCGCGTCCATTGAAGCTGTGCCGGCGTCAGGTCTCGTCGGTTCCTGAGCACGCTGCGCGTCCATTCGTCATGTATTGCATCGGTCCACTTCGCGCGGAAAACACCGGTGAGCGCAAGATGCATCAGCAGATCACGCAAAGGCGCCGGATACAGGACGCAAGCGTCGTAGACGACCGTGAATCGATTCACGCTCAATAGCCCATTCCGAGTTGCTGGGCCTGGGAAGACAACTCGTCCAAGGCCTGCAAGCGATTACGATCCATCGTCTGCTTGTACGCCATCAGATCCTGGAATTGCACTCGGCGATGCTTGCCAACCTTCCGGAAAGGAATGGTTCCCTTCTCCAACTGCTCGATGAGGAACGGGCGAGACACATTGATCAGGTCAGCGGCCTGCTGCGTCGTCAGCTCGGCATGGATGGGGATCAGGGTCACGGCATTCCCCTGGGCCATCTCGGTAAGGATGTCCGCCAGCAAACGAAATGCTGCCAGGGGAATCGCCACCGTTTCCTCCGGCTCGTTGTCGGGCTGAATCCGCAGGCGAACATTGCCCTTTGTCTTTCCCTTCAGCCGCGCGAACTGGCGGCTCGACTCCTTTGCCAGGAGTCTGTCGTCGGGCGTCGGCGCGACTGCCACGTTGAAATCGCCGAGTACCGTGACCATATGTGGCTTTCCCCTCTGGTTTTCGCACTTTCTCCTGTGCTTTTTCCTTGTTCCGAAATACTTAACCGAAATACTTCCGGAAATCTCCGTACGGACAGAAGTATAGATCAAACGCAATAAACAAAACTATCGAAACAAACGAATCCTCGCCGTAAGTGGTTTTTTGTAGCACGGAAAACCACCTAGATTGGGGGGTTTCTGTGGCCGGAAGAGCGGATGCGGAGGGTGCTACGCGGCCAAATTGGCCTGTGCTGCTTCGGCGACGGCTTGTGTGGCGGTAAACTCAGGGCGACACGCACTGCCCGCGCCGATCGATCCGGTCACGGAACTCGCTCACCTTCAGCGTTACATCGGCGTCCTCCTGGAAACGCGGAGAAACGAGGTCCCCGGCTGCGTCGCTCGAACGGTGGGGCGCTGAACACCCCGCCTTTGGCGAATTTGCATGCACCGACTACGCACTTCGCGAAGCACTGGACGACATGCGCGCCGGAGACTCCGGCGTGGCGATAGAGTTTTTCGATCGAGCATTTCGTGGCTGTCACTTGCTGCTCGCGAAACGCCTAGAACGCGCCACCAACAGTCCATCCAACCAACCCGCGATCAATCCCAGCGTTACCGGGGAACAGAACATGCCACAACTGGCCACTTTCGGGGCGGGCTGTTTTTGGGGGGTCGAAGCCACGTTTCGCCAGTTGCCCGGCGTGCTCGACGCGGCGGTCGGCTACGCCGGCGGCCAGGTTGAAAACCCGACTTACGAGCAGGTCTGCACCGATACCACCGGGCATGCCGAGGTGGTGCAGTTGCAGTTCGATCCCGAACACATTTCCTATGAAGAACTGGTCGAGGCGTTTTTCCGGTTGCACGACCCGACCACGAAAAACCGCCAAGGGCCCGATGTCGGACGCCAGTATCGCTCGGTTATCTTCACGCACGACTTGGCCCAGGAAGCCGTGGCCCGCGAAGTGACCCAGCGTGTGGCGGCCAGTGGGCGCTTCGCCCGGCCGGTAGTGACACAAATCGCGCCAGCCACGACGTTCTTTCGGGCCGAAGAGTATCATCAGCAGTACCTCGCCAAGCACGGCCGGGGTAGTTGTCATCTATAGGCGCAGGTCGAGGCGAACGGTGGCCGGGGACATGGTCGGAAACCGTGGCCCGCTGGGGCGCCGCACAGGCGAACCCGGCGAAGAGACGACATGAAGCTGTGGGCCACGAGCGATTTGCACCTGGGCTATGCGATCAACCGCCAGGCGGTCGAGGCACTCGAGCCCCGCCCCGACGATTGGCTGATCGTGGCGGGCGACTTGGGCGACACACCCGAGCAGATCGAGTGGGGATTGGCGGCGCTGCGCCCCAAATTCGCGCAACTGCTGTGGACCCCTGGCAACCATGATCTGTGGACGTTGCCCGGCTCGCACGCGCCGCGCGGCCTGGCGTTGTACCGGCTGCTGGTCTCGCGCTGCCGCGCCCATGGCGTGCTGACGCCGGAAGATCCCTACCCGCTGTTCGACGATGGCATTCAGCCGCACCAGGTGGTGCTGCTGTTCACGTTGTACGACTACAGCTTCGCGCCCGACGACCTTTCCCCCGCCGACGCGGTGGCCTGGGCGGCAGAGACGGGCATTGTCTGCGCCGACGAAAATCTATTGCATTTCGAGCCGCACTCCAGCCGCACTGCCTGGTGCCAAGCCCGGGTGGCCTATTGCGAACATCGCTTGAGCAGCTTGTCGCCGGGCGTGCCGACCGTGCTGGTAAACCATTTCCCTCTGCGCCGCGACCTGGTGCGGTTGCCCAGCATTCCGCGGTTTAGTGTGTGGTGCGGCACACGTGCTACCGAAGATTGGCATCTGCGGTATGCCGCGCGGGTCGTGGTGTCGGGCCACTTGCACGTGCGAACGACCGATTATCGTGACGGCGTGCGATTCGAGGAGGTGTCGTTGGGCTATCCGCGGCAGTGGCGCCCCGATCGCGGTTTGGGAGCCTATTTGCGCGAGATCTTGCCAGGACCCGAGGCCTAACCCAAGTTACGCTACTTGGACCATGGCGCCAGGACCTGGGTGCGACTTTGGGGGCAAGTCTGCACTACATTTGGTCGAATTCGGTCAACGCATTGGAAGTCAACGCAATGCCGCTACACCTTCCTGCGCGCGAAAGTGATGGGCCTGCGCGCGAAAGTGATGGGCCAGCAAGCGATGGCCTCGCGCTCAAATACCACGAAAACCGGACGGTTATCCAACACCCAGGTGTGCCGGAGGGTGTAGGGTAGGTCTCGTCAGGCCAAGGCCTGACCTAAACAACTACAAAACTGGCGACCTGGGTCGTTGATTTTCGGGCCGCGCAGAGCTGCGCTCCGCGGCAATCGGCACGCACACGATTCGGGGGTAGCAGGCTGCTAGAACAGCACGGCCAGGATCTCGTCTTCCGTCATGATCAACAGTTCATCGCCGTCGACGGTGATCTGCGTGCCGGCATAGTCGGAAAACAACACGCGGTCACCCTCGCTAACCTGAGACGGGGCGCGGCTTCCGTCGGGCAATCTCCGCCCGTCGCCCACCGACAGCACGCGACCTTGGCGGGGCTTCTCGCGCGCCGCATCGGGCAGCACGATACCACCGGAAGTGGTGTCTTCAGCTACTAAGCGTTTGACAACCAGTTTTTCCCCGAGTGGGACAACTTTCATAAACCATCGAACTCCGGATGCGACGCACACACAGGGCCATCAGCCGAGGATAGCCAGTTCCCCAAGAGGGGCCGACCGCCCCGGCCGAGCGAGTTCGTTCGGCGGGGGGGGAGGGGTTCTGTTGGATCACGAATGGGGGATTCTCCCGCGCCGCTGGGGCCCATTCAAGCACCAATACCGTGCGGGTTTCTTGGTTTCCGCCAGGGCACAGCGGGCGCGCCAGCCGCCCGTGGAAGAATTCGACTCGCCTGCGTCATCGCCTGGATACGATGGCAAAATAGCGCTATAAGTCGTTGTTTTGCGAGCCGCGCGGAGCTGTGCTCCGCACTTGGCGAGGTTGAAAAATGCCACGCTGGCATTTTCCAACCGACGGCCAGGTTAGGACCCGCGAGCCGGGGCTGGTAGATTGGAACCGGTGGCCCAACCCCCGGTTGTGAGCCGCCAGCCTGTGATGCCTTGCCCCCATCTGGTGGAACGAGCACCGCGAGACTGCGGCGCCGGAGGACGGGAAGTGTCCAGCACGATCTGGCCGCCGGACGCAACAAGCCCATCCGGCGAACCCAGCGCCGCGCCGCAGCGATCTCGCCTGTTTCGCCGGACCTTGTCGGTGGCGTTGGCGGTGAGCGTCGCACTGCACCTGTTGCTGGCCGTCGTGGTCGGTCGGATTCGCATGCCGGGATTGCCTGGCGCCGTGTGGCGTGAATTGCAATCGGCGCTTTCCTCCGAGGTGCCCTTGGAAGCGCCACTGCCCGACCCGCTGTTGGAAGTGGCCGACCCGGACGAGCAGCCGGCCGATTCGGCCTTGTCTTCGGAGTCGATGGCCACCGCGCCGATCTTCGCTCCGCAGCCCGAGTTGGCGCCCGCGGCGCCCCCGACCGAACTTCCCCAGTTGGCGAGCGTGCCGATCGAGCGGCTGGCAGCCAGTCGGCTCGACGAGGTGTTGGTGACCACGGGGGGCGCAGGCGAGCAGGTGGCCGACGCCGAGGGTGCGGTCGATCGCATTGCGTATGAGATTTCGCTGAACCTGGAAGCCAGCGACGTGCTGGTGGTGTGGTTGATGGATGCCTCGATCAGCTTGCACGCCGAGCGACAAGCGGTCGCCGATCGGCTCGAGCGCATTTATCACGAGCTCGACGAGTTGGCGGTGATTACGCCGGGTTCGCTCCTGGCGGCCGTGTATCGCTACGGCGCGGGGGGCGAGGTGCTGGTGCCCCCGACGGCCGATGGTCGGGTGGTGATCGAAGCGATTCGCCAGGTGGCGGTCGACACCTCGGGGACAGAAAATGTGTTCTCGGCCGTGGTCGACGCCGCCAGTGAATTCAAAGCCCTGCGGGCCGGCCAGAAGCGCAAGTTGATGTTCGTGATCTGGACGGACGAATCGGGCGATGACGACGCGGCCCAGTTGGAGCGTGCCGTGACCACCTGCCGCAACCTGGCCATTCCCGTGTTCACGGTGGGTCCTTCGTCGATGTTCGGAGCGCGGCTGGGCTACCAGGCCTATCGGCATCCAGACAACGGTGAGCTTTATCAATTGCCCATGGCACGCGGACCCGACACGGTGCGCCCGGAGTTGGCACGCATTCCGTTCTGGTTTGTCGGAGGGCAAGGCGACGATCTCTCGGCCGGCATTGGACCATTCGCACTGACGCGGTTGGCACGCGAGTCGGGTGGGGCCTATTTCATCAATGATGCCGAAGCACCCCCGTTCGACTTGGAGGTGTTGCGGCGGTACTTGCCCGACTATCGCTCGCCGCGCGAGTACCACCGCGAGGTAGGACAAAGCCGGCTAAGGCAAGCGATATTGCACGCGGTCGACCTGACCTGGGAGCGCTCGCTACGCGACACGCCGCGACTGGAATTCGCTCCCACGGGCGAGACCTATCAACAGGAACTGACCGAGGCGCAGGAGACCGCGGCGTTCAATTCGCTGTTCGTGGAACAAGCGCTAACGGCGTTTGGACCCGAGGGGCTCGAGTCGGCCTATGCCGAGGAACGTAGCCCGCGCTGGCGCGCCTGGTACGACCTGACCTATGGTCGGCTGTTGGCGATGTCGGTTCGCTGTCGGGAGTACAACCTGGCCTGTGCCGAACTGAAATCCA
>CAYSXM010000119.1:0-9183 GCA_964434905.1 uncultured Pirellulales bacterium
CTGGCCCACGCCGTCGAAACCGACGAATCGGCGCCACAAGACCAGCCCTGTGGTCGCGTCTAAGCCGTAAACGGCACCTCCGGCCAGCGCGGTGACCACCTGTCCGTTGAGACCTGCCGCCGGCTGGCCTTGCCGGCGCACCAAGAACGACTGGGCGCGAACCACCGACTCGACCGGCCCCGTGGCCGCGGGGCGATCGACGGCCTCGCGGCGCACCCCAGCCTGTTGGGCTTGGGTTACGCGCAACACGGCCGCCCGCAGGGTGTCATCGACTTCTAATTCGGGATACGTCTTCAATAGTTCTCGGCGTAGATCGTAGGCGGCTAGCGAATTTCCGCCGGCGATGGCGCCATCGATGCCTTGTACGGCCTCGGCCAGGGCGGTCTCGCGCCGCGCGCGCAGTTCGGTCATGGCCAACGACGACACGATGGCTTGCAGCCGCGCGACGGGGCGCTGCGACTTGGGTACCCATTCGTCGACGAGCACCAGCGATTGCCGAGTTTGTTCGACCAACTTCGCGTCGCGCTGTTCGCTAGCCTGCTTGGCCAGTCCTTCGGAAATGCGCGGCAGCAACGCCGAGAGTTCGCTGCGCGCTTGGCCGAATTCCGCTTCGGACGAGATCCGTCCGATGGCCTGCTGAGCCAGGGTCAACGTTTGCGACCAGTCGCCACCACCTTCCACGGCTTGCCACAGTTGGGCCATCGCCTGTTGCACACGCGCCGCGCTATTGCTGGGGTGGCCCTCGTGGTTCTTGAGATATTGGTCGAATTTGCTGATGGCCTGTGAGTAAGCTCCACGGCGATAGTCGTCGGCCGCTGCTTTGTAAGCGTCGTCGCCCGTCTCACGATTAATCATCCACCACAGTACCGGTCCCACCACCAGCATCAACAACAGCGAGCCACCGCCGATCAGGACCAAGTACGAATCCCAGGTAGAGCGCGCGGTCTTGACCCGGGCACCCCGGCCAGCCCGCGCGGCGGCAGCCAGCGGTTCGCCACCGACGCCTGCGGCCAACGCCTCGGCGCCGATTTGTCCGCCATCGAAAAACTCCGCGCCCGACACGGGCGCGATCGGCGGGCGCGGTTGCGCCGCGGGCGGAACGCCCACGGGGGGCGTTGACTTTGCCGCGGGCGCCGCTGGTGCCTTGGCGGGCGTGCGGGGGGGCTCGTCGACCAGTTCCATCGAGTCGTCATCGGCCAGTTCGAACCCATCGCCAGACCGAGGCATTGGCTTGCCGGTCGGGGATGCCTGGGGCGTGGCGGTCAGGTCGGACACCGACGAAGAATCGTCGCGCATCGGCGAGCTACTGAAATCTTGCAGAAATTCGTCGAGGCTGCTGTCGGGGTCGGCTTCGATCTTGTCGGCGGCCGTAACCGCGGCCGGGTCGAGCAGGCTGCGAAACACATTCAACTGGTCCATGCGTCCGGTGGTCGAAGCCGCAAAGGCCGACAGGGCCGCGCTGACTTCGCCGGGGGTCTGGAATCGATCGTCGGGGTTTCGGGCCAGCATCCGAGACATAATGGTCTCGAGTTCGACTGGCACATCGGCGCGGAATTGCCGTACCGGAGGCGCGTCGTGCGTGGCCCGCGATAGTAGCTTCTCCATGGTGTTGTCGCCGCTGAACGGCAGGCGACCGGTGAGCAGTTTGTAGAGCGTGCAGCCCAGGCTGAAAATATCGGCGCGGATGTCCGCCTTCTTGAAATTCTGCGCAGCCTCGGGAGCGATATAGTCGGGCGTGCCGATCGTTTGGCCGGCACGCGTCACGCCGCCCGCCTCGCGGGCCTCGCTGACGAAGCGCGCCAGGCCCATGTCGAGGATCTTGACCAGCGGGCGATCCAATTCGCGGCTCCAGGTGACCACCAGGTTCACCGGTTTGATGTCGCGATGGACCATGCCTTGGCGAAAAGCGTGGTTCAGCCCCTCGGCGGCCTGCATGGCGCACTCGCACGCGGCGGCCACGGGCAAGGGGCCGTGGAGCTTGAGCCATTGGTTGAGATCCAACCCTTCGACATACTCCATGACCAGGAAGTGCGTGTTGCCTACGGCGTCGGCATCGTAGGCGGTAATGATGTTGGGGTGGTTCAGTGCGGCGGCAGTCTTGACCTCGCGATTGAAGCGGGCCACGGCCCGGGGGTTCTTCAGCAGGAAGTGGGCCATGACCTTCAAGGCCACGGTGCGGTCCATCACCGCGTGCTGGGCGCGGAACACCATGCCCATGCCGCCACGCCCCACGCGATCCAGGAGCTTGTACCGACCCAAGTAAAAGGTATGCCGGCCGGCCAGCAGTTGTCGGGCCTGCCACGAGGTGATGTAGGCCTTTTCGACCAATCCCTTGGCACACCGTCGGGCGTCGAGGCCGGGCGTGTCTTGCGCGCGCTTGCGCACCTTGGCGACAAAGCTATTGGCCAGCAGGTTGCTCTGTTCGAGCGCGTCGAGAAACTGTTCGGTCGTCATCATGCGGCTGGTCCGAATGTCGGCAACAAGGGCGCGGCGACTGGGGGTGGGTTCACGTTACTCGTCCTGGTCGTTCATGGCCAACTGCACGCTTTCCATGCCTACCGCGTTGCCGGCGTCGAGCGCGCGAACGACGGTGTCGTGGCGAGCCTCGCCACTGGCCAGCACCAGCATGTTCCGCGGCTGGTGGCTGCCTTCGCCGCGCTGCGCGGCACGCAGCTTGGCCAAGAAGTCTTGGTTGCTTAGTGTCTCCTCGTCGTCAACCCAGATCGTGTTGTCGCCGTCGATGCGCACCACGACAAACTCGTTGTCTTCCTCGAAATCTTGCACGGTGCGGGGGGTCGTCGATTTCTGATCGGGCGGAGGAATCTGCAACGACTTCTGTTGGGTAAAAGCGGCCGTCACCATGAAAAAAATCAATAGCTGAAACACCACGTCGACCATCGGAGTCATGTCGGGGCCTTCGTCGGGCGGCGCCGGTCCACGCGCCGGCAGCACGGGCTCGTCGGCCTCGTCGGCTCCCGCGAACAACGACACTTCGGTCGCCAAATGTTTTTCTTCCGGTGCCGGCACCAGCACCGCGCCGCCACATTCCGGGCAGTCAATGCGCGCGCCGGCCCGCTCGGGCGACGCCTTGAGGCGCTTTCCGCAATGGTGGCAACGGAATCGTAGCTGGTCACTCTTCATCGGCCTCGTCCACGGCCAGGTATAGGTTCACGCCCTCGCGCTGGGTGGCGGCCGCGCAAATACGCGTCACCTCGCGAAAATGGATCGCTTTCTCGGCCTTGACCATCACCTGCAATTTGCCCTGGCTAAACGCCACATTGACCGCCTGCTCGATGGCGGCTGCCTGCTGCTCGTGATCCTCGGGCAAGGGGTTCCCCTTGCGGCCGTCTCCCACATACACCTCGGGGCGCTTCGGGTCGCCGCTATCGGCCACGGTCAACATGACGGAATCTTCGTTCGACACGCTCGTGCCGTAGCGGGCTGGCGCCAGCGTAATGCCCGACTGCGCAGCCTGGGTGGAACAGACCAGGAAGAAGATCAACAGCAAGAAGGTGCAGTCGATCATGGGCGTGATATCCATTTCGGTGTCGTCGCGCAGGGGACGACTTTCCAATACCGGTGCGTCGTCGGCGTCGGTAAACTGGCGATCCCAATCCTTGACCGACATGGTTTACTTCCCCAAGCCGAGGGCCGACTTGAACAGCTCGAAGAACGAGGTCAGTCCCTGGCCGACCAGGTCTTCCATCTGCTTCAAGCGCACGTTGATGCTGTTCGAGGCCATGATCAACGGAATGGCGATCATCAATCCTAGGGCGGTGGTTATCAGGGCGAGGCTGATGTCGCCCGCCAGATCTTCCGGCTTCACCTGCTTGCCCGAGGCCAGCTTGCCGAACGCCGCCATCATGCCCAGTACCGTACCGAACAGCCCCAGCATGGGCGCGGTTTTGATGACCGTGGTAATGGAACTGATGCGGTACTCGACGTCGGACAGAATGTCGCGGCGGAATCGATCGGCCACCAGGGTGCGCAGCTTGTTGAAGCTCAGCGTGCGGTTGCTGACCGCCAACAGCACCAATTGCGGTACCGCGCGGCGGTCTCCCTCGCAGAGGTCGACGACGCCGTCGAAGTTACCTCCGCCCAGGTGATCCTCGAGTTGGCCCAGGAATTCTTCCTGGGCCTCTTCATCGCGGAAACGACACTGGCCGATGCGGCGCAGCACCATCACTGTGCAATAGGCCCCCCACACGGCGACCAGCGCCAATGCCAAATAGGTGCTATTGCCCACGAAGTTATAGAGGGACGTGGCATTCATGCAGTTTGCTCGCCTGGCATCTGGTCTTGGCCACTGGCCACCTTCGCGCGAGGCCCCCCGGGCCTTGCGATTGCGTGGACGCTCAGAGCCGGAATTGTTCTTTCACGAAAAACTCGAAACCGTCTCCCGCCGCGCGGACCGCGAAGCGGGTTTTGCGAATCTGCGAAGCCTTCAGGCCGCGGTGGCTCTGTTCCAGCGCGGCCAACTGGTTCTCCAAGTCGGGCGGATAGAACTGCACGATAATCCGTTTCGTGTCGCGCAGCCCGGCACGCCGCATCAGATCGCGGTCGGCGGCACGCAGACCTCCCTGGCGCCAGGTCATATACAGCCGATTTTCCTGGGCCCCGGGGCCGGTCCGCGTCGCAGGCGACGGCAGGCCCAGGTTCCAGGCGTAGAACACGTCGTTCGTTCCGCTGATGGCACCCAATTCGATCTTGAAAAAATCAAGCTGCCGGGCGTAGGACTCCAGTGTACTTCCCTCTTGAAACAGAATCTCCCACCGCTGTTCTCTGGGAATGCCCGGTTCGCCGTTGCCGCCGCCACCCCCCAGGCCCCGGCGGCCGCGGCGCTTCGAGGAATCGGTGGCGGTCGGATCGGCCAGATCGGTGGAGGCCACAGTCTCGGTGATCATCGACAGAGTATCTTGCAAGTCGGGCTCCGGAATCTCGGCCTCTTCCATAATCTCTTCTTCCACCGGTTCTTCGAGGTCCCCGGCGTCGCCTACATCGGGTCCCTCTCCGCTACCGACGTCGGCGATGACCACCGGTACCGCGGTCTGCCGAGCGAAAATGCGCGCCGACAGCCAGATCACCGCCAGGCACACGACCCCGGTGCCGACGATGATCAACAGAGACACGATCATGCTCGCGACACGGTCGTAGGCCGTCGATTGCATTTCGCTGGCGCGCGATTGCAATCGCAAGCTGCTGCGCCGACGAGGTGTGGCCACGTCGCTCATGGGCGGTGGTGCCTCATTCGGCGAACTCCGCATCGGGTCGCAAGGCGCGAAACCAGGCCTTCCAACGCTCGATGGCCGCCTGAATCGCCGCTTCCGATGCATTGTCCTCGGGGCCGAAACTGCGCACCTTGCGGCTGATAAACTCCAAGCCCCGCCGCGCCGAAACAACTACCCGCGTGTCGGGGTCTGACAACGCGTAGATCAAAACGGGCACGTTGTCCAACTCGCGCACCTTGCCCAGCGCGGTGACCGCGGCCAAGCGTGCCTCGGGTTCCTCGCCACCGGCAAGTTCGCGCAGCTTGGTTTGCAATTTCTCTTTTTCGGTGGGGTCGCGCGGTAACGTCAATTGCTCGATCGCCGACGCGGCGCCCAAATAGTTCGGATTGGTCGGATCGTCCAGGATCCTCAGCATTTCTTCGGCCGGTCCACTCAAGGCGCGGACCGATACCTGGCCGCCGCGCATCTCGAGCTCGCCCCCTTGCTGTGGAACTCCACGCCCGCCGGCCAACAGACCGGAGCCAAACCGACCGGTCTTGCTCAGGCTTTTCTTGGTCGAGCGAACCAAGAACAGAATGGCAAACGCCGTATCGCAGAGCGCCCCGGTATCGCCGTGGCTTTTCCAACTGCCGTCGGGCTGCTGGCTTTGCTGCAAGTAGGCCACCCCCTCGTTGTACCAGGCCAACTGGCCCCGCTCGCGCCCCGCCTCGCGAAAGCTGTAGTAGCGTTCGAGCCCGTACAGATAGTAGTGGGTGTAGGTGACGTCGTCGTATTTGTGGTGCGATTCGATCCAATTGCGGCCGGAAGACTGAGCCCCGTGCAGCCGTTCGACGCTGACCGCTTTGGTCCGCGGCGCGCCCGGTCCAGCGGCATCGGCCGCCACGCGTTGAAAACCTGTCGGCAGATCCTGGTCGACGTCGGCCGCCGCCCCGGGCAGACGTAGGTGGTCTTGGCAAATAAACAAACTACCCAGTCCGGCGGCTGCCATCGTCAATTCCGAACCAGGGTTGGCTTGCTGGCTCACGGGCTTCGCGTCGGGTCCTGGGTCGATACCCTGGTAGCCCCAGCCCCCCTTGGGGTCTTGAGTGCGAAGCAACCAGCCGGCAAGTTTTTCCCACACCTCGACGGGCGTCTCGATGCCCGCCTCGGACAATTCCCACAAACTGAGTGCCGCGTACTGAGTCATGGAGGTGTCGCCCGCAGGCGACGATTGATAGCCCCAGCCACCATTGGGCTTTTGACGGGCGATGAACAGGTCGCGCAGTTTCTCGAGTTCCGGACGATACTTTTCCGCATCGAGCGCTGACAGAAACAAGGTGGCCATGCCCGGGGTGTAGTTCTCGCCGCCAACCTGTTCGCCGTTGGAAACGCGCGTCGCGGCATCGATCGCCTCGCGCACGCGAGTCTCGCCGTCCTTGGCCCCGGCCTTGACGAATGCCAGACCCACCAGCGCGCGCCCCCCCAGCCGGCCGTCGTTTCCCTTGCGCAGGAAGTCCAGGCCTCGTTGCACCATGGCTTGCACTTCGGGACTGTCTGGCGATGCGCCCCAGGCACTTGTCCCGCCCCCTGACAGCAGTAGCGCGCAGCCCAGCGCGGTAGTGGAACTCCACCGCGGAAACGTACGAGCAACTTGGCAGTAGGGTTTCAAAGCGGCTCCAGCAATCGTCCACCAGCAATTTCCGTCGCAGGGCGGCGGTCGCTCGCGCGGGACGACGTTTCTTGGTTGCCTGCCTTACCTGAGTGACACCCGAGCATCAGGCACTCCGCGCGCTAGCGAACCCGGCGCAAGCAGTGGCCTAGGCCCGGTCGGGCAGTTGGCTAACCAAGACGATCGTAATGACGGCAGTCGGGCAGTGTCAAGCAACGCCCGTGGCCGGAAGTCGTTTGCGCTACTGACTTTGGCACCGTGCGCCGCGAGATCGGTCGGTCGCCCGTGGTGAATTGACATCGCCTGGTGTGCCGCATACCATGCCAGACTTCGTTCGATGTACACCCCCTTCGACCGTGTGACGCCGCCTGGGGCGTGCACGGAACAGGCAGCGGGTGCGGTCGATTGACTGGACGGGTAGCTCAGTTGGTAGAGCAGCGGACTGAAAATCCGCGTGTCGGCGGTTCAACTCCGCCCCCGTCCACTTGTTCAGATCTCCTGCTCTCGCAACGTTTTACGACGTACGAGGCACGGGGATTTCGAAATTTCTACGTTGGCAAGAGCAATTTCGCGCTCGACAGATGGCCTTCGCTCTCGTTTTCCGCCACGGCAATTGGACATGATGGTCTCAGGACGAGACCGAAATGCCAAATGGAATTGCGGATCCAGTTCGTCCAACGGCAGTTCCCTTTGAACTGGGTGGGAAATGGGTTGCGTGGAATGTCGAACATACTCGCATCGTTGCTGTCGCTGACACGCTAGCAGCCCGCTGAAAATTTCGACCGGCTCTTCGTGCAACTATGACAGGCAACTTAGCAAGAGCAGATCAACGCCCCAGTCTTTGAAAAAGTACCCAGCGCCGACGTTCGTTTCGTGGGTACACGATGAAGTTTGCATGCCGCGAGTGCGTGAGTGATTTCTCAGGTACAAACGACTTTCGACTAATTCCGAGGCCAATCATCACTATTCGAGTCATCGGACCAAAGTCTGTGGCTCGGTCGGATGCCCTGGACTTCGTCACTGCGACTTTCGATGGAGAGAACGCTGAACTCGAACTCCTTCCGAACGCAACGCTGCTTTCAGGAAAGTGGTCCCGGACATACACGAATCGGTTCGTATTCCTGTGAGGTGAACGACCTAACCCCGGTCAGAAAAAGTTCTATTTGTTTCCTCTTACCGTCCACTGCCCAACAGGTTGTCAACTCGGCCCCACAGGTAGACAACTCTGGACAAGGCGGAACAACCAAGCCTTGTCTTGTCGGGTGATTCCGCTTCGCCAAATTGTTCACCGGTCGGGTGAATGTCGTCACTGCCAGACAAGACAAGACAGGACGTTGTGCAACGTTTCTTGACTGGGACTGCAACCGATTCCTGGCCGCTCGCGACCCCATCGTCCCCGGTTGGTTGCCGCCGGGGAGTTCCGGCTCCGCGCACAATCTGGCCTTGCTGCTTCGCCGCCGTCGGCAAACTCTCGGGGCCCCGCGGCACGCCATCGGTGCCCGTTGGCCGCAATCATCTGCGACGTGCCGTGTCCCGCTCGCGATACCAACCACTGGCTGAGAATCGGGGCGGGAACCGGCGAGAGCGCCACGACGTTGGTCATGACGCGCCGTCCGAGCCTCGTGGAAAACGACAGAAGCCTGCCCCGCACGATGGCCCGTCACTTCGATGGCTACGCGAGTTCCGGGGTTCTTGATGCACCGCAGCGTCTTGCGGACTCATCGAATTGGGTGCGCTGTTCAAGCAGGCAGTATCTGGGGTGCAGGTTGGTCCGGTCGCGTGGACGAATCCGCGCGGCGGTTGACCCCTGGCACGTCGCCAGCCAGCACGGCGATGGTCATGCCCGGTCCGATGGTGCCACCACGCACTACGGAAGCCATGTAGCCGCATCTTCCCACGATGACTTCCTTCAGTCGCGGATCGATCGCATCGAGCACGTAGCAAGGCTTGCGAGGTTTTTCCAATCGCAGCACGACGTTGGCGCCGATGCGCAGCCGCGTACCCTCTGCCAACGACTGCACTGCGAGACCGCACACCGTTAAATTCTCGCCGACGGTGCCTGGTTCCAAGGCAAATCCTTCGGTTTTTAATTGTTCCAGAATTTCCAGATCGAACAGACTGACTGCCCGGTCCAGCACGGCGTGCTTGGCATGGTTGCGGCCGTCGCCCACAAGGCCGACCGACTCAAGTCGCGCGACCGATTGCGGTCGCTTGGGAATTCCGCCAGGCGAAATGTTGACGGCCACGATCCGGGCAGTGCACGCGTGTTGCATTGTGGTCCTGGCTACTTGGAGTCGCTGCTTCGGG
>CAYSXM010000120.1:0-9108 GCA_964434905.1 uncultured Pirellulales bacterium
CCAAGGCGTAGATGGTTCCGCCGCTGCTGGCGCCACCGTGCGAGGTAGCGCCATAGAGCCGGGTGCCGTCGGTCACCAGTCCGGCGATGGGGCTACGGCCATCGGTGGCGCTGCCGACGAAGTCGTGCAACACGCTGAAGCCGGTGCCGTCGGCATTGATTTTAAAGATCGTACCATCGGCCGTGCCGTTCTTGCCTTGGGCGGTGGTGCCGTAGAGCGTATTGCCGACCTTCAGCAGCCGGCCCGCGGGAGCAGCGCCGGTGTTGGCGAAATCGAAGGCCTTGAGTTGTGCGTAGTTCGTTCCATCGACATCGACTTTGAAGACCGCCCCCCGGTTGAAGAAACTGCCCCCCAACGCGGTCGTGCCATATAGGGTACTGCCGTCGAGGGTCAGGCCGCCGATTGGTTCCGCGCCATCGCCCGCGGGCCCCCCGGCAAAAGTGTGCAAAAACTGGAATGCGCTGCCATCGGTTCCCACTTGAAAGACGCGCCCCCCGGCGGGTCCGCCGCCGCGCGTGGTGCCATACAATTTGTCGCCCGACAACACCAAGGCCCCCTGGGGTTCGGCGGCTTGGAACGCGCCGGTGCTTTGAAAACTGTACAGCAATTGATAATCGCTGCCGTTCGGACGAACGCGATACAGGCTACCCACGTCGTTGGCGCCGCCGCGAACGGTGGTGCCATAGAGGAACGTGCCATCGGAAACGAGATCGGACTCGGGCATATCGCCGCTGGTCGTCCCACCGGTGAATTGGTGGACCAAGGAAATCGAGCCCGCGTGGGCGCAGGTAACGGTGGCGATGATTCCCAGACCGAGCCAGATGGTCGCCATAGATTTTCGCATCATGTTAGAACTCCGGTGGTGGTTGGCGACAGTGAAACGCCCTGGAGAACGTGACCATTTGCCCGCGCGGCATCTGCGGTGCGGGGTGGCTAGGGCAGTCCGTTGAATTCTTCAATGGGTGGCTAGGGCAATTCTCGCACGCGCAGGTTTCGAAATTCGACGGGAGAACCTTCCGATTCCAGACACAAATAGCCGGTGCGTGGCTCGCAGCCCGTGCCGCCGGAAACCTCGACACCGTTGACCCACAGGCGCACCTCGCCGTTGATGGCGCGCACGTAGTAGTGATTCCACTGGTTGGTGCCGCGCGAAAGCTGCTGGCGTGGGAAGCTGCGTTTGCCGTCGGGCGCGCCGGGCGCGAAGGGAGTCATCTTCGATTCGCCCACGGGGAACACGTCGCCGTGGGTGGTGAACCAATCGGCCTTCTTGCCCGAGTCGCGTTCGTAGGCGGCCGTATAGCCGACATCGAGCACCTGCACCTCGATTCCGTGCGGCAAGCCGGGCCCCTTCAATGCCGACAACGATTTCTCGATGGTCCACAGAAAAATGCCGGAGTTGCCGGCTGGTTTCAGATGGCGCCACTGAGCCACAAGTTCGAAGTTGGTCAAGGTGTTCTTGGAGCGCAGCACCCCGACGGGCTGGCCGGTGCAGTGCAGGCCGTCGGCGTTCCAGGTCCAGGTATCGTCGTGACAGTTGACGTTGACAAAGTCGGCTTGGGACAGCGCGCGCCAGCCGGGGGAAGTGCCGTCGATCGTGGCCTGTTCCACCGGAAGGGTTTCTTCACCAATCGCCGGGCGCCCCGGAAGCGCGCCGCAAAGCGCCACAAGCGCGACGCCGAAAATCGCCAGTTGCCTACGCTGCATGGTGCCGGTTCGCCTTCTAGAAAAAATTGGTTTGGGTGTGCGTGGTGTGGGTGGCAGCACGCCGCGCGCGACGCGGCAAGTTGTTCGTGTCGCGTTCAGCAAACAGCGCTCTACGCAAATCTCGCTCTATTCAAACAGCGCGCTAGGCAAACAGCGCTAGGTAAACAGCGCGTGGATCGGTTGCCCTAGGCAAACCTGCTGGGGGCGACCTTGCCGATCGTGCAGTTCGGCTTGCCAGGGCACCCCCAAGGCCTCGTAAATCGTAGCCAACAAATCTTCGGGCGACACGGGATTTTCCCGAGGATAAGCCGCATGACGGTCGCTGGCGCCAAACACCTGGCCACCGCGCACGCCGCCACCGGCTAGCACGGCCGATTGGCAAGCACCCCAGTGGTCGCGGCCCGCCGCGGCGTTGATTGTCGGTGTGCGGCCGAACTCGCCGAAGGCGGCCACCAGGGTTTCGTCGAGCAGACCGCGCTGGGCCAGGTCTTCGAGCAGGGCCGACAGGCCTTGGTCCAAGGGGGGCAGACAGTATTTTTCCTTGAGCATGGCATAGCCCGACACACCCCCCAGGTTGGCGGTGCCGCCGTGGTTGTCCCAGACGTTCGAGACGGCGCCGTTGGGGCAGACATAGAGCCAAACAACGGTTACTAGTCGCACGCCTGCCTCGACCAAGCGCCGGGCCAGGAGGAAGCTTTCGCCATATTCGTTGCGGCCATAGCGATCGCGCAGCGCATCGCTTTCACGGCTGACGTCGAGTGCCGCCTTGACCGTGGGATCGGCCAGCATGCGATAGGCCTGTTCGCGAAACGGATCAACGCCCATTGTCTCGGGGCAAGCCTGCACGCGGCGATCGTATGCCTCGAGTGTGCGCAACAAACCTTGCCGCGCCAAAAGTCGGGTAACGTCGAGACCGGCCGGCAGGTCGAGCGCGTGCAGTGCGGCCTCGGCCGCGGCGGGGGCTGCTTGCACTTCAAGCGGGTCGTAACGGGAACCCAAGAAGCCCGCGTGGGTGCCGGCATAGGTCACGCCGTCGTGGCCGATGGGCCGGGGCACGGTCACCGCGGCGGGCAAGCTCGACGTGTGGGTGAACCGCGAGACGACCGCCGGCAAATTGGGAAAATCGTTCCGGCTGCGTTGGTTTCGCGGCACGACCAGGTTGGGGTTCTTGCGCCCGGTCAGAGTGTAGTACACCGACGGTTCATGGTTGTTGCTGTCGTGTGTCAGCGAGCGCACGATGGCCAGCTTGTCGGTCTGGCGCGCCAACTGCGGCAGTTGATCGCAAAGCTGGATGCCCGGCACGGCGGTCTCGATGGGCGCGAACTGGCTGCGAACGCCGTCGGGAGCCAGCGGCTTGAGATCCCACATGTCTTGCTGGGGTGGCCCACCCCAGAGATAGATCAGAATGGCCGATCGGGCGCGGCCGCCCGATCGGGTTGGGGCACTGGCCGCAGCGCGTGCGCGCTCGGCCGACAACAGCGTGGGAAGCGCCAGTGCACCGGTACCCCACTGGCCCAGTCGGAGCATGGCATCGCGTCGGTGCAGCATGGCGTGCTCCTGTTTTTTCGGGGCCGGTAAGGGGAAAGTGGCCGCAAGGATTGCTGTTGCGGCGGCCGGGTGACGCGCGGCGGCAGCGTTCGAACGGCGCGGGCAGCAAACCTAAACGGCGGCGGCGCAAACCTGGCTGGCCAACTCTGGACGGCATTGTCACGCGCCGGCTCCCGGCAAGCAACCACGGCCGCGGGGGTCGGCTCGTTCGACGCGCGGCCGGATAAGCGTTCGGATCACAGCCGCGTAGGGGCTCGTGCCTTACGATTCGACATGAAACAACCTTCACCGTCGGTGTGACACGACGGTGAAAAGGAACGTGCAGCCCGGAACATGGGCACGCCGGCAGTTGGGCAACGAACCACGATCAGGCACAAGGAAGGCAGGCAGGAGCCTGCGCTACGGCTACGGCTGGCCGATCATTGTCGCGTGCAGGACGGTAATCGCTGTGACAATGCGTTAAGGCCACTTCCGCGCGTGCGGCAGTGGTGCCGGCTGCAAATAGGGGCGCCGCAAGCGATACAACTCGCGACGCGCGGCGATCGCGACTGCTAGTTCTGGCTGCTCGCCGGCGGTGGCCAGGTTCTCCGCTCGCTGGGCCACTTCCGTTGCCTCGACAAACTGGCGATTGGCCGCCAGCGCCGCGGCGAGGATGTCGAGCCGTCGCGGATCGGTTTCGGTTTCCTGACGCACGACGCGCCGGGCCCAGCGCAGCGCGTCAACCGGGTTGCGCACTTCCGAGTCTGCGTGCGTTGCCAGCACCCAGGCCAAGTCGGCGGCCCAGTTGGCGGCCGGCGAGGGTAGTCGCAAGCCGCGTCGCCACAGCGCAATGGCCTGCCGATAATTCCCCAGATGCGCATGCCCCCAACCTAGGTAGTAAAGCGTTGCGCCGTCTGTCGGAGCCAGTTGACTGGCGCGGGTCAACTGCTCGACGGCCGCCACGTAGTGTTCTTGCGCTAAGCGCGCGACGCCCAGGTGTTGGTATCCTTCGAATCGGTTCGGTCGCTCGGCAATGGCGCGAGAAAACGCACTGCCCGCACCCTGCCAATCGCCCGCTGCCTGCCGCGCCGCGCCCAGCGACAGGTGCAGTCGCCACATCTCAGGCATTTCTTCGACCGCCGCCTCGAAATGCTTCACCGCGGCATCCGTCTCTCCCTGCGTCAACAACAAATTGGCCAAATTAACATGGGCCACCGTGGCGTTGGGTTTGAGTTTTACCACCTGCTCATAGTGTCGGCGGGCAAGTGCACGATAGGCAGTGGCCAGTTCCTGCGGCCCGGCACCCTTGCTCGGCGAATTGCCAGCGGCGGTACTAGTGACCTGTCCACCGTGCTCTGGGAAAAGCCGGTCGCGCGCCGCCGCGGCCGATTGGTCCAGCCCGTAGGCTCCCGCGCGGCACCGCGGGTCGGCGGCCAGCTTTTCATACAGCATGGCTAAGCGGAAATGCGCCAGCCAACTGCGAGAGTTGACCTCGAGCGCGTGTGAAAACAACGTGGCGTTGTCGTGCCACACCGCGACTTGGCGGCAGGTGATCGAACTCCAAAACACCAACATCCCGAGCACGATCGCGCGGAACCACCGCCCGCCCAGGCCGGCTGCTAGCCAGGCCACGGCCAGCCCTAGCACCCACACCGCCTGATAGGCGTAGCGGTCGGACACGGTGGAGTACTGTTGGAAGCTGAAGCTCACCAGTCCTGAGATCGGGGCCACCGCGGCGGTATACAGCGCCAGCAACAATAGCGCGGGGCGGCGCCAGCGCATGAAGCACGCGCAGAGCACCATCACCATGGGAACAAGCCACTGAGCATAGGTCGCGCTAGCCGCCAACACGACCTCCGGGGTGCGACCGTAGTCAATCGACTGCGACCGCGGCCAGATCAGCGCTCCGAGGTAATAGCACCAGGTGTCCGCGGCGACGAACATCCGCTGCCAGGCACTGGGCACAAATTCCAAACCAGCCGAGGGTTGTTGCGACTTAGTTATCGCAGCCATGGCCAACCCAGCCGCCAGCCAGGGCGCTAAGCGAGCGCGGACTTGTTGCCAGGAACTGTTCCACCAAACCAGTTCGCACAGCGCTAAGAATAATATGGCGGTCACCGCCGCTGGTTTCGACAGCAAAGCCAACACCAGGCACACCGTGGCCGCCAGATACCACTGAAAACCTTTCGGCCGGGCTGCCGCCAACAGGTTCCGCCTGCTGGTTCCATTGGCCGAGCCTGCATAGTGCAGGTAAAGGTGAATTGCCGCCAGCGACCAGGTGCCAGACAACATCCCCTTGGTTTCCGAAATCCAGGCCACGGACTCCACGCCGAGCGGATGGGCTGCTACCACCGCGGCGCCCAGCGCCGCCGGCCACGAGCGCCCCAGCAGCCTGTGGAAGATGCTGAACGCCAACCAGGTATTGAGCACGTGCAAGGCCACGTTCAGCGCGTGAAACGGCCAGGGCTCGGCCGGCCCCCAGCGGCCGTCGGTATAGCGGGGACGAGACCAATCGAGCAACGTGGCCCAGCTCGAATAGGTCAGCGGCATGTACATGCCGTGCATGCCCGGCATCGCTTTGCCCCAGGCATCCAACTTCCAGAAATGGGCATAGGTGGCGCCCAAGCTCGGTGCGACCACCCCGGTAACGGTGGGCGAACCAGCATTCATGTAGGGGTTTTCGACGATCAACACCCGATCGTCGAGCTCGCAAAACTCGTCGTTGAGCGTCTGGCCATACAGCGCCAGCACCAGCAGTGCCAACAAACCCATCCAGGCAAACTTGGCCCAACGACCGGCAGCCTGGTTCGAGGTCGCGGCTTGGTTCGAGGTCACAGGCAGTTCTCCACGGCGATTGGCTGAGCCAAGCCGCAATCCGTGGTGGCGAACAATCGGTGCAGCGCCCGCGCGACACTAACGGGCAAACACCGCTGCATAGGCAGTTTGAATCGCCTCGATTCCGCGGCGCATGCACAACACGTCGCCCCCCAGTATCAGCAGCCGGCAACCCTGGTCGACGGCGCGCTGGGCAAAGGCCGGGTCGGGCGGGGCCGTACCCCAGTGCTTGCCTTCGCGCCGGCAGGCCGCTTCGATCCGCTCGACCGCTTGCCACACCTCGGGATGATGAAGCTGCCCCAGGTAACCCAATGCCTGCGACAAATCGCTGGGCCCCAGGAACAACATATCGACTCCGTCGATCGCCGCGATCGCGTCAACGTCGGCCAGCGCGCCGGCGGTTTCAATCTGAATGCCCACCATCTGCTCGCGATTGGCGTCCGCCGCGAACTGCACTTGCGATTTGTGCGTATAGTGGGCGTCGCGCCCGCCGGTGTTCATTCCCCGCAATCCGCGCGGCGCGAATTTCGCCCATTGTACGAACTCCTCGGCCTGCGCGGCGGAATCGATCCGCGCCGCCAGCAGCCCGCCGGCACCCGCCTCGAGGTTTTGGGTTACTTGCGCATAGTTGGTTGGCGCCATTCGCACAAAGGTGTCGAACCCGTTCGCCCGAGCACAGACCGACGCGAGCAGCACCTGCTCGTAGGTCAGCCCCCCATGCTCCTGATCAATCCAAAAACCATCGAAATTGCCTGCCAAACCGAATAGGTCGACAATCACCGGGTGCACCACGCGTGCGATGGAGAACACCCGGGCTACCTGATCGTCGGCCATGATCTGTTTCAAGGTGGGCACAGTCGGTTTCCGCAGATTTTCCCGCGGCCTCAAGGGTGGGGGCCAGACAGTCCTGCCAAAGTGGGTGGGGCCAAGCAGTCGCAACACCGGGCAGCGCCCAAAAAATTCGTCCCGGGCTACCCTGCGCCCCGAGCAGTTTGGCCCCCTGCCCCCCGTCGGTCAAGCGGCGAGCGCCTCAGGTGACCGGCCTGTCTAAGCTTCACATCCAGTTGACATAAACATTTTAATATAAACGCGTTACAACAGATTTCCTGACCTCGTTGAAGTCTGCATCGTCGACCCAGCCGGGCCGTTTAGAGCTGCAGGCCATGGCGCTGACGAGCCTGGTCCAACAAAAACCGAAAAAAATCCACCCTTCAACGAACCATTTCGCCGAACACTCTGTCGTAGTGTCTGTAGCGGCCGCCGATCTTGTTGGGGGGGCAGCCTTGGATGGGGGTTTTACACCCCACACAAAAGGTTGACGCCCCATTGCAAGTGTGCCAAGGTGGCGGCAGGGCCGAAGAACACCCCAGGGTGTTTCCCCCGGCCCCCCCCAGGTATCGCGTCGGCGGTCTTTGGCCATCGGCGTGCGGTTGGAAGAAGCGTAGCCGGCGACGATTGTTCTTCGCCGGCTCTCGGTGGATTTCGCCTTTCTTTGATTTCGCCTTTCTTTGATTTCGCCTTTCTTTGATTTCGACAGTGGCGCCTGCGCCCAGGGAGCTTGCCATGCGTAGCAACATCAACTTTCGCACGAACGTTAACGGTTTTGGCATTGCCCAAATCCGCGACGCGATCGTCGGGCGTGATGCGCTGCGCTGTTTGGCCTCGCTGAGCGCCTTCTGGCTGGCGCGCCATTGGGAAGCCATGGCCGAAACCTTGTTGGTAAGTAAGCGAATGCTACTTGCCAAACCGGTAGCTGCCGTGGCAGTAGTGCGCGTCGCGGGTCCAGTTACCCGCACGTCGCGTACGACCACCACGCGGCATACCGGTTATCCGGTGCCGCGGGGCTCCGTCTCGATCGCCTGAGCAGCCACGAGCGGCTCACAGATTGATCGAAACGACGGCTGCCCGGCCCGGTCTCCGGCGGTGCGCACCTCCTGTTGGTTCGCGCATCCGTTGGCAGGCCAGGTTTCCCGGTGTGCTTTTCCCCTGTCGACTTACGGCGCACGAGGCGCCTTAAAGAAAGAGAACCATGACCCTGGCCTGTCTGGAAACTGACGCCGACCTTTCGCTTTCCGAACTGGTGCTGGCCGCACAAGACGGCGACCGGGAGGCTTTTGGCCAACTGGTTTCGCGATTCGAGCGCACCGTGTTCCTGTTGGCCATGCGGCGGCTGGGGCACGAAGCCGAAGCACAGGAACTGACCCAAGAGGTCTTTATCCAGGCCCTGCGCAAGTTGGGACAACTGCGCGAGCCCGAGGCCTTTGGTGGCTGGTTGAAGGCGATCACCACGCGGCTGGCGATCAATCGAGCGGTGCGACGTTCCAACGTGGCGTCGATCGACCCTAGTACCCTGGAAGCCACTTGCGCCGAGGATGACGACCCGCTCGAGCGGGTCATCGCCCGCGAGCGGCGCGAACAGGTGCGGACCGTGTTGGGCCGGTTGGGAAAAATGGATCGGCAAACGCTGATCGCGTTCTACCTGCAGGGCCGGACCTTGATCGAGATGAGCGACCAGTTCGACTCGCCGGTCGGCACGATCAAGCGGCGCCTGCACGTGGCGCGAAAACGATTTGCCCAGGCCCTCGGGGCCGGAGAGTGCGAGCTGTCCACAGCCTGAACTTGTCTTGGGGCGCGCGGGTGGCAACGATGGCGTGGCCCCTGCGTCCTCGAGCGCTCGGGAAATCTGCGCCGACCTGGCGAGCGCCAAACCACGACACGCGCGCGAAGGTGGTTGCTTGGTGCGCTTTGTGACTCGGTCGCTCGAACACAAAGCCAAAAATCTCTGCCACGGCTTTTGACTCGCACGCAGGCGAGGTTATATGACGTTGGCGACGCAAGTCGCCTCGCTGGTGCGCAACGGAGCTACCTCGATCGTCGAGCCGGAGCCAACTGCCTGGTCGTCGCGACCGCCCAGCAGTTTGCCTGGCGAACGAGGAAGCCCTCGTCGCGGTGCATCGGACGCGCTCGACCGTTTGGCCTAGCAGGTTCGGCTGCCGTGTCGCGGCGGCCAGCCACTAGGCAGCGGTTGGGCAACGCTGCTGT
>CAYSXM010000121.1:0-9101 GCA_964434905.1 uncultured Pirellulales bacterium
CATCTTGCCGCGCCACGCGGTCGCGATCCGCGGCCAAGCGCATCGCCGCGCGCCGCGCGCTGGGTGGCCGATCGGCCACGTCGGCGGTTTCCACGCGGCCCAGCCCGCCGGGCTGCGCCGAGCGAATCGCCGCGTAAACCCCCGCGGTGTCGCTAGGATCGAGCTGGTCGAGCACGGTGGCCACCGCCACGCGTAGCGGTTCTGGCTGCCGCGCGGCCACGGCCAAGGGGGCCAACAAGAGCAGCGTGCCCAGGTGCGTGTTCGTGGCCACGCTGGCGCGCATCGCCTGGACACAGGCCAGCGCCAACTCGCCGGGGCGCGCGGCGGGTAGGCGATCGATTGTGGCGCCAATGGCCACGGCCGACGTGGCAAAATGCGCGAACGTGACATCGTCGAAATCGGCGCCGCGATGCACATTTCCCGGCTTGGGAGCGGTAGCTTCCCACAGACAGGCCCAGGCTGCCTGTTGACCGATCGATGCAGTTGGTGTGCTGTCCTCGCGCATGGCTTTGAAAACGTGTGGACCTGCCCAAGGAACCAGGTATTGGTCGACGGTCGCTAGGCGACCTTCCCCGCGTCAAACCGAAATCGGCCCTGACTCACGCATTCAGCAAAATGCCCCAGAGCACGGGCAACAACCGTGGCGCCCGATCGAGATTTTCCTGGCAGCCACAACGCTTTCGACTCCTCGCGACGAAATTCATGAATAGTCCAAGTTCAAGAAGGCACGCAACTCGGCTAGCACGGCCGGGCCGGCGTCTTCCAACACATAGTGTCCGGCATCGGCCAGGCGCAGCACCTGGGCTGCAGGAAAGAACTCGATGAACCGTTCGAGGAACCAGGGCGTGAAACACCAATCGCGCATGCCCCAGATCAACTGCACCGGCAACGTGGCCAGCGAGGGCAACTGCTGCTCGATGGCCAACAGGGTGCCGTGGCTGGGGTGCGCCGGCCCGAGCGGAATATCCTCGACAAAACGATACACGGCCTGCCGGTGCGCCCAACTGTCGTACGGTGCCAGGTAGCCGGCGCGTATGGCGGACGAAAGGCGTTCGGGGTAGGCCACGGCCATGCCCAGCGCCGCGCGCGAAAAGGCCCCCAGCCCCTGCACGGCCCAGCGCCCCAAGACCGGCACCCGGCAAGCCGCGATGCGCCAGGGAATGCGCGTCGAGCGAAAGGCCGCGGTGTTCATCAGCACCAGACGCGAAAATCGGTCGCGCCGCGCCACCACCGCACCCAGCCCAATGGCACCACCCCAATCGTGACCCACCAGCGTCACGTCGCGCAGATCCAACTCGTCGATCAATGCCACCAGGTTGTCAATGTGCTGTGCCAGGCAGTAGTTGTAGTGGGTGGGCTTGTCCGACAGACCACAGCCCAGGTGGTCGACCGCCACCGCCCGGCACTGGTCGCAGAGCCCCGCAATCAGGTTGCGAAAATAAAAGCTCCAGGTCGGGTTACCATGGACGAACAGCAGTGGGGGACCCTGCCCTTGATCGACGTAGTGGTAGCGGTGCCCCCCGGCAGACCGGTAGTGCGAGACAAACGGATAGAGCGATCGCCACGAGGGTTCAGGCATGGAGGAACACAGTCGGCAGGAAGTGAGCGACGGAACCGGCCAGCATCGCCGATCCACGACTGTAGCGAAGTGCCTGGCCCAATGCGATGGCTGCCGCGTAGGGGGATGCCCTGGTGGGCTTGGCACGCGGTGCCGCGCAGTGGAACTCCGTTCGCTAGAGAAGGTTTGTAAGACCTTCTCTAGGGGAACCTCCCAACGATGCTATTCCCTATACCACTTTTCGAGGCTCATTTTACAAGCCTCGATGGCGATTCAGATGGGAGACCGCCATCGAGCGAGTCGAGAATCCGCGCCGCATGTCAGCGAACCGACAAACGGCGCAGTCTCGTTACCGACCGAGCACTCAACGGCTCATCCCTGGCTGCGGCGACGAAGCCAGAAGACTCCGGCCACGCCCAGCAGGGCCAGCGCCCCACTGCCTGGCTCGGGCGTAGTGAACCGGAAGTCGTACTCCGAGCCGCTACCGCCGGGCAGTCCGTCGGCATGCGCGCCGATCGACAGGTGGTACGTGCCAGGCCCCAGCGTCGCGGTGGCCGAAAGGCTGAACGCGCCGAAGGCCGCAACCTCATCGAAAATCGCGACGGGCGGGCCCATGCCGAGCTTGTTCAATTGCAGAATCGCCTCGGCGTCGCCGTGACCTTCAAAGATGCCATCGATGGCGAAGCGGGCTACGTCGAGCGGACCGACCGTGAAGAACACATCGAAAAAACTGTCCGCGATGGCAGGTCCGCCGCCGGGCGTGGGGCCAAAGATTTCGTGGATTCCAAAGGCCGACCCCGCCGCGCGGCCGCCGCGCAAGAACGTGCCATACACGTCGCTCACGCCGAGAATCAGTTCGCTGTCTTGAATCGCCTTGGACGAAACAACGTGATCACCGGTGGGCGAGATACTGAAGCCGTCGACAGTATCGACAAAGTGCCCCCCCAGCGTCATATCGGCCGCAGAGTCGAAATAGGCCACGCCCGGCCCCATGGCATCGTTCACAACGCCCGCCACCGAGATGTCGGAATCGCGCGTGGTGGGAATGGCCGCGGGTCCGGCCAGAACGGGGGTCGTAGCCAGCAGGCAGAGCAGCGCCCAAACACCGGCGCGTGGCGCTGGCCAGAAGCGAACGGAACAGATGCTATTCATGAGCTTTCCCCTTGTGCGAATCACACGGATCGAATGGCAGTGTCCACACCATTGGTAGAGACACGCACCCTCACTTTGGGCATATATAGGCTGCCAGCCAGCCGATTGCACTCTTATTCATTTCACTTTGTTAAGGCCGCTGGGACAGTCAAACACGAACCCCGTCGGCGGCGGCCGAACTTAGCAGCACATCGCATTCTTCAATGGGCTGCGTTAAGGCGTGTATGAGACACACTGAAGCGGCTAGACGTTGGGGCATTAACCCCAGAGTGTTGAGGCTCTGCGCTCTAAGGTGACGTGGCACTGCTGTTGGACTTGGAACGAAGGCCTGCACCGTTTGTGGTGTACCGTTTTTCGTGATGCCGTCTCTCGTGGTGCCGCTGGCTTTGCCAGTGCGGCTGACCGGTGGCAAGCCAACGACACACGCGGCCCAGACCGTGAATCGCCCCAGCGGGAGTCGGCCGGAGATCCAACGAACCAATGGCTGCTGCCGCGACGGACTTACGCCAAGATGGCCTGGATCGGTTCGCCACCGTGTGCGATCGGCACGGGGCGGCCGGCGCGGTCGGGCACGGTTTGCGCAGGATCGATTCCCAGGCAGTGATAAATCGTTGCGCAGATGTCGCCGGTCGAAACCGGGTCGCGGGTGGGGAACGCCGCCTGGGCGTCGCTGGCGCCGTGGACCACGCCACCCTGAATGCCAGCGCCGGCCAGCACCAGGCTATAGCAAAACGTCCAATGATCGCGCCCCGCGTTGGCGTTGATTTTGGGGGTCCGCCCAAAATCGGTCATCACGACCACCAGGGTTTCGTCCAGCAATCCACGCTGCTCGAGGTCTTCCATCAGGGCGCTGAACGTGGCATCGAAGTAGGGCAGGTTGTAGTCTTTCAGCACGGCACAGTTGCGCGCGTGCAGATCCCAGCATTCGTACTGTAGTTTCAGGCGTTCCCAGTAGCAGTCCCAGGTAACGTTCACAAACGTCACCCCGGCCTCGACCAGCCGGCGAGCCAGCAGCGCGCTTTGCCCGAACAAGGTCGGCGTATAGCGCTCGCGCAGCGCCGGGTCTTCGGCTGCCAGATCGAACACTCGCTTCACCTCGGCCGAAGTGAGCAGATCGAACGCCTGTTGTTGGCTGCGCCCGTAGCCCTGCGCGGCAGGGTGCGACTCGAGCCGGCGATGCTCGTCGTCGAACTGCGTTAACAACCGGCGCCGGGCGTCGAGCCGGTCGAGCGTGATCCCCTCGGGCAAGCTACTGCCGGGCAACTGCGGCACGCCCCGCAGCGGCTGCGCGTGGTACGGCTGGTCGGGTGGGTTGTCGACGGTGGGCGCGCACTCGGTGAACAGCGGATCGTATTGCGAGCCCAGAAACCCCGCATAAGGACCGGGCCGCACAATCGATTGTCCCCAGCCCAAATAGCACGGCATGTAGACATAGGCCGGCAATTGCGGCGGCGCCAGACCCAGGTACTGGCACACCGAGCCCATGCTGGGCGGGTAACTATATTTGGTCGACACAATGTTGTCGAGCACTGCCTCGTAACCCGAATAGCTGGGCAGCGTGTTGTGGCAGCCTGCCTGATGATGCACCGAGCGGACGACCGCTGCGCGGTGCATCCAGCGCGCCATTTTGGGCAGGTGCTCGCAGATCTCGACACCCGGCGCACTGGTGGCGATGGGCTGGAAGTCGCCGCGCACCTCGGCCGGCGCCTGGGGTTTGAGATCGAACATATCTTGTCCCGGCGCGCCGCCCAGCAAGTAGAGCATGATCACGCTTTTGGCGCGGCCAGGTCTTACGAGCGGGGTGCCTGCGGCCGCGGTTTCGAGCGCGGCGCCACGCAACCCGGCGGCGCGCCCCGCCCCCAGGCCGGCAAGCATGGCCAGGGTGCCGGCCTGTAGCGTCTCGCGGCGAGTGATGCCGTCGCAACAGCGGCGCGGCGAACCCAGCAACCGAAGCATCGCAGAGTTTCTCCCTGGCCAATTGCCGGCGTTCCCACGTTGGGGCAAATCACGTTGGGGGCGAACCACGGCCGGCGCGGTTCCTCAGTCACTCGCCGCGTTCGAGCCTGCTTGTACAGCCATTACTGTGAGCCTGCTTGTACAGCCATTACTGTGAGCCTGCTTGTACAGCCATTACTGTAAGGCCCCCGGTCGCGCTTGGCGAACAATTTCCAACACTGGGGGCCCCTGGCAGCCGCGCCACGGCCGGCCACAGGGGTCGGCGCGCTCGGGGCCGTGGAAAAGAGGGCGCGCAAAGCTTATATTCTCCGACACCTTGGGCCGCCCGGCCTGAACCGTGCCTGCGCCCTGTTGGAACTGGGAGCCCCTCGCCATGCGTCGTACCATGCTTCTCGCGGCCGCCGGTACCTTGCTGCTGGCCGCGCTCCCCGCCGCGCGCGCCGAAGACCAGTGGCAAGTACTGTTCAACGGCCAAGATCTGACGGGCTGGACGACGTTTCTCGATCCCGGTGCACAGGGCGTGACACCAGCCGATGTCTGGAGCGTGGTCGACGGGGTGATTGTTTGCCGAGGCAAGCCGGCTGGCTACCTGCTCTCGGAAAAAGAGTTTGAGAATTACGTGCTGCATCTTGAATGGCGCTGGAGCCCCACCACCAAGCGCGGCGGCAACAGCGGCGTGTTCGTGCACACGGTGGGCGACAACAAGATTTGGCCCAAGGCCGTCGAGGCCCAGATGATGGCCGACCATGCCGGAGATTTCTGGTTGGTCGATGGTGCGAAGCTGCGCATCGACAACACCCGCAAGGACCCCGGCAGCGAGCGGCACTGGTATCGCACGAAAGACCAGGTCGAACGCCCCGCTGGCGAATGGAACCAATACGAGATTATCTGCCAGGGCGACACGATCCGCCTGTTGGTCAACGGACAAGAAGTGAACTACGGTGACCAGAGCGAGCTGACCAAGGGACGCATCTTGTTGCAGTCGGAGGGAACCGAAGTCCACTTCCGAAACATTCGCGTCAAGTCGTTGTAGCGCCACGCCGGCGCCGAAAATCGGCCACGATCTCTTTCCAGCGCCGGGCGCCGGGTTCCTCGAGCGGCAACAGCCACAGCACCGCCGCCAGCCGGCCCAAAAAGCCCAGCCCGAACAGTACCGCAAACGTATCGCACGACCCACCGACCAGGTGCCAAGTGCCTCCGCGACCGGCGTCGAGCAGCCCGCCGCCGACCAACGAGGCCACCGCATACACACCCGTGGTGAGCCCAAAATAGCCGGCGATCCCCGCGCCACGATCGCGGCCGCCGGAAAGTTTCAACATCAGGTTGGGCAGGCACACGTTCAGCCCCACAAAGGCCGACCACGAGAGCCAGGCGCCAACCAGTGTCCAGCGCCGATCGGGTGTGGCCAGCGCGAAGAACAACGGCCCCAGCGCCGTGACCAACTGACACAAGATAATCACCGGGCGGCATCCGTGGCGGTCGCTGGCCCGGCCCACCCAGGGCCCCAAGCTCATCTGCCCCAGCCGCATCATTGTTTGCATGAATTGCAGCGGCAGCAAATCAAACCGCAGCACCGCGCGGGGAAAAATGTTCTGCGCCGACTGCGTTAGGCCGTTGAACCAGGCGACCCAGCAGCCAAACGCCAGCAGCCACCAGAACCGCCGATCGCGCCAGGGCTGCGCCACGGCCTGGGCCGCCACGTCGCCAGCCGAGCAAGTGCCTTCGGCCACTGGCCGCGACGCGCCCGTTCGCCGCGTGGCCGATCGCGCGGGACCCCATCGCGGCGGCAGCCACGCGAGCGGCGCGATCGAGCTGGCCAGCACCACCGCACCCACGCCCAACACCCAGGCATAGCCCCTGGTAGGCGCGCGGTTCGAGGCCCCACGGTCGGAGGCCGGCCGCGGCGCTTTGGCCCCAGCGTTGGTAGCGCGTGTGCCCGGGGCGGCGATGATCCTGGGCTGCGCTGTGCCAAGAGTTACCGGCGCCGCGACCGTCGCGGCACGTTTGCCGCGATCACTGGCATAGCCGCTGGCCAACAGCGTGGGAATCAACACGGCCATTTGCCACACTTGGCGACGCGCGAAGAAGCGGCCGCGCACGCGCCGCGGAACCAACTCGGCTAGCCACGCCCACAATGCCGCCGAGGCAATCGATTCGCAAAGTTGGTGCAAGCAAACCACCGCGATAAGTGCCGCGACCGGCGCTACCTGGCCCGGCAGCGGCGTACCCCAGGCGATGGCCGGTGCCGCGGCCAACAGCGCATAGGCCAACGCAAAAAAACTCAACGTGGTACGGCGCGCTCCGCCCAGCGCGCCAATCACAAGCGGCGTCGTCACGCGCAGCAGCCCCACCAACGCCGGCAGCGCCAAGAGCAGACCGACGTCCCAGCCCCCAGCGCCCAGCTCTTGCGCCAGATAGCTAACCAGTTGGCCCGATGTCAAACCATTGCCGATCGACCACAACACTCCGTTGGCCAGGATCAAACCCAGTGCGCGCCGCCGGCGCGACGGCGCGGGACGTGGCGCGGCCACCGCCCGACGAGCAATCTCCGGGCGCTGCATGAAGGTGGGGTCCTCGGGTCTGGGGAACGATCCATCTGCTGCCCAGTGTCATTCAGGCGAACAGGGAAGCGAGCGGTTCCCCTTCGGCCAGACGATAGGCGCGGCCGCTGGCATCGTGCAATTGCTGTGCGGGGTCGAGCCCAAACCGCGCGAAAATCGTGGCGGCCAGGTCGCCCGGTGTGGTTGGGTCGCGCGCCGGATAGGCCCCCAGTTTGTCGCTGGCTCCGTGCGTAGCGCCCCCTTGCAGGCCACCCCCAGCCAGCACGGCCGTATAGCAATCGGGCCAGTGGTCCCGGCCTCCGGCGCTCGACAGTTTGGGGGTTCTGCCGAACTCGCCCACCGCCACCACCAGCGTCGATTCCAACAGCCCCCTTTTTGCCAGGTCGTCGATCAAGGCAGCCAACCCCTGGTCGGCCGGCGGTAAGAGGTCGTCTTTCAACCTCCGGAAGTTCTCGACGTGCGTGTCCCAGTTGTTCAGTCCATTGGTCTGCCGATCGTAGACGCTGACAAACCGCACGCCTGCCTCGACCAGCCGGCGCGCCAAGAGCAGGCTTTGGCCATGAATGTTGCGGCCGTAGCGCTCGCGCAGGGCGGGCGGTTCTTGCCCCATGTCAAGCGCGGTGCGCACCGCCGGCGACCGCAGCAGATCGAAGGCCCGTTGGTAATATCCATCGAGCGCGTGAGCCGCGCCCCGCGCGTCGATCCGCGCCTGCTGTGCGTCGAGCAGTTGCCACAGTAACTTGCGCTGATCGAGGTCGGCCGCCGAGAAATGGGCCGGCAAATCGAGCTCGGGCGCCAGTTGCGCCACGGTATTCGGATCGCGCTCGATGCGCAATGGCTCGTACGAGGCACCCAAGAACCCCGCCGTTTGGCCAGGCAGCATCACCACGTTGTACATCGTGTGCGGCAAGGCCACATAGGCAGGCGCCGCGGCGCTGGTCTCGACCAACCGCGACACGGCCGACCCCAGGCAGGGAAAGTCGGTCGCCGGATCGTTGGCCAACAGCTCTAAATCGCCCCGCAGCGGCGTTCGCCCACACAACGCCTCGACCGCGGCCGCATTGTGATTGCGCATCGGATGGTGCAGGCTGTGCACCAGCGCCAGGTGATGCCGCACCCGGGCGCAATGCGGCAGGTGCTCGCTGACCACCTGGCCCGGCACGCTGGTGGCGATCGGTCGGAACTCGCCGCGCACCAGGTCGGGCGCCTGCGGCTTCGGGTCCCAGGTGTCGAGCTGGCTGGGGCCACCATAATAAAACACCAAGATACAGGCCGAAATCGGCCGGGTCGTGGCCGGGCGGGGCGCGGCCGCCAGCAGTCGCTCGAAGCATGCCGCGTCGAGCCCCAGCGCCCCTAGCCCGCCAATTTGCATCAACCGACGACGCGACAAGAAGGCACTCCGCCCCGACGCAGCCAGGCGGCCGGAACCAGGCGTGGGCAATCGAAGGCGGTCAGGCTGGGCCATGGGTGGTTCCCCTGGAACAAGCGCCCCGGCGCTTGCACTCGTGTTACCTTCATACTCGCCCCAGGGGGCCAGGGCCAGCCAAGCACCACAAAACCAGTCAGAACCTCCCCTCGCCGCGGAGTCACTGGGCCACGGTCGCCTGCGCGCACGACCTCGCTGCCAAGGGGCCGCCTACTCGACCCAGTCGGCCGCCACGCGCAGGCCGATGTCGGGTTGTCGGGTTTCGGGCGCCGCGCCGCGCCGCGACCAACTGCGGCATTCGTCGGCGGGGGTAGCCAAGCTGCCTCCCCGGATCACGCGCTCGCTGCCAGTGGCGGGCCCACGCGGATCGCTGGCCGGCTGGTCGTTTGTCTCGGCGAACCAATCGCTGCACCATTCGGCCACGTTGCCGTGCATGTCGAACAGGCCC
>CAYSXM010000122.1:0-9051 GCA_964434905.1 uncultured Pirellulales bacterium
TGATCCGCGGCGACCGCGGCTACGTCGTGATGGTCCGCGCCTCGCAGGGGACGACTTCCACTCACTGGGCTAGCGGTAAGTCGAATTCTCGAAACGGCTGCGAGCTAACCGAACCAGGTCGGTATCTCCCCGGCGATCGCCGCGGCCAGATGGCGCGCCTCGCCCTCGGTCAACGACTTGATCTCCGTCTCCACGCCGCGCTCGCCGTTGGTAAACCGCAAGCTGAATTCAGCCCCGTCAGCGCTCGCGCGCCGCGTCGCGGCCGAGATCTCGCCCACCACACCGGCATCGTGCAATTCAATCGAACGCACGTCGGCCAGCGGATAGTGCCAGGTCCAGCCCAACAGACCATAGCCCCGCACCCGATACGAGACCCAGCCGCGCGCGATGTTCCACTGCTCGGTCCAAAGGAACGAGGTCAGGCTGTAGAGCCACAGCGCCAAGAAGGCCACCCCGATCACTTCAAAGGGAACCAGAAACAGACACAACAACCAGCGGAACTCCGCCACCAGTTGCACCACGAAGATCGCCACGATCGCGTTCCAGAACAGGCACAAGCCCCCTGCCCCCAAGACACCCAACAGGCTCCAGCCAACACGGCGACGAAAAATCACGCGGTCCCACTGCCGTTCCGAGCGCCACCTGCTGTCAGAGGGTAACTCTTGGTGAAGCGGCTTCTTCAGCACGCACACCAACGTCGTGACGGCGTGCGTGCCCTGGGTCGCATCCTCTGGATCCGCTGCGGGGGCAGCCCCTTCGGCCGCCGACATGAAACCAGGTTGCAGCATTTCGATGTGATGCGCCACGAGTGCCGCCAAATAGTCGATCTCGGCCTCGGGCAAGCCCGTGCCAAACCACAGGGACCGGCCCCAGGTGCGAATCTCGACGACGCTGGTCCAACGAACCCGCCCTTCGTCTTCCGATCGCTCGCGCCGAGACCGCACGCGGCGCACCTCGGCGATGGCTGCTCGCCGACTGACAACCGGCACGAGCAGGTATCGGGTATGTCGGACAAATTCGGCATCAACCGCCAGCGTTTCGCTGCCCAGCACGATCCACGGCAGCCAGCAAACCACGGCGACTTCGCCCACCAAGAACGGCACGGCAAACAACACCGCTTGCCATGTGGGCTGGTGCAGCAGCTTGTCGACCAAGAGCGAGCAAGCCACGGTCCAGCCACACAGCCAAATCGTGAGGAACGCGGCCACCCCTAACTGCCGTTGGCTATGCCGCAGTTCCAAGGTACCTGCACTCTGGCGAATACGCGTTTGCAATTTTTGGAGGGGAACCGTCGGCACGGGGCGGGCCGGCTTCATGAACAACTCGTCGCGGTAATGTACTGTCGGCGGCCGGTGATGGCAGCCGTCGACGGGTCGCGGTACCCAGCGGCGGTGGCGGTCCCCGTGATGCTAGTGTGGGAGGCCGGGTTTTCCCAAGACTTGTCTGCCCGGGACCTGCAGTCTGTGCCTCTGCATCTCGTCGCGCAGGGCGATTCTTCGTAGAATTGTTCTCGCCGCGCAGGCGCGATGGTAGGCGCGGACTTGCCCGCGAGCCGGCACGACCTCTCACAATACGCATGACTATCGAGACCGTGGCGCAACCGTCGGGCGAGCTTGCCGAGCTTGTCGGGCGACTAGAAGCGGTCGCGGGCTTCAGCAGTTTGGTCCAAGGCCTGACCGCGGGCTACGGTGCCACGCTCGATGGAGCCTGGGGGTCTTCCTGCGCGCTGGCCGCGGCCGCTCTGGCGCGCCACGCGCCTGCCACGTTGGTTGTGGTCACCGCGCACGCCGGCGATATCGAGGAGTTCCTGGCGGAATTCCGGTTGTTTAGTGCCGTCGCGGCCGACGTGTTTCCCATGTGGGAAGCGCAGGACGCTCCCGAGCGTTTGGCAGACGATGGCTTCGGCGATCGCCTGCGGCTGCTCAAACGCCTGATGCAAGGTCAGCCGCCGCGAGTCATCGTGACCTGCGTGCAGGGCTTGTTACAGCCCTCGCCCGACCCCGAGCGCCTGCGTGGGCACACGCGCTGGTTTCGCGAAGGGGAGGAACTGTCGCTCGACGATTTGTTGCCGTGGCTGGTGGCCAACGGTTTCCAACGGCAAAGCGGCGTCGAACTGCCGGGCGAGTTCGCGCTGCACGGCGGCATTCTCGATCTGTTCGCATCCGACTGGCCTGGCCCGGTGCGGATCGAGTTGTTCGGAGATCAGATCGAGTCGATCCGCAGGTTCGAAGTTTCCACCCAGCGCAGCCTGGCCAAGCTGGCGCAAGTTGATCTGACGGTGCTCGAGCCGGGCGCCGGCGATCGACAACACCTGGCCGATTACTTGCCGCCGGGCAGTTGGTGGTTGCTCAACGAGCCCGCCGAGTTGGAAATCGAAGGTCGGCAGTTTCGCGATCGTAGTGAAACGCCCCACGACATTCACGAGCTGGCGGCCGTGTGGCAGTCGGCTTACCAATTCGCCACGGTCTCAGCCGAAGCGGTGGCCACGGCATCGGCCGAGACGGCTTGCCATCTCAAGATCGAATCGGTCGAACGGTTTAGCGGTGACGTGTCCCGCATTCGCGACGAACTCGAAGCGGTCGGCGCAGGGCAACATGTCTACGTCGTGTGCCAAACCACGGCCGAGCTGACCCGGCTCGAAGAGATTCTGGCAGCCACGCGACTGGTGGCAGAGCAACGCCTGCACTGTCTGGTCGGGCGAATGCGGACGGGCTTTCGTCTGGTGGCGGCTGGCATCTCGGTGCTGACCGCCAACGAACTGTTTCATCGCGCCGACTTGATCCGTCCCAGCCGCAGACGCTGGGGGCGCGTGATCGACAGCTTTCTCGATCTGCGCGAAGGCGATTTCGTGGTCCACGTGGGGCACGGCATCGCACGCTACATGGGATTGAAGCTGCTGGAAAAAGGGGCCCAGGTTGAAGAACACTTGGAACTCGAGTTTCACGGTGGAACGAAACTCTACGTGCCGGCGGCACGCATCGAATTGGTGCAGAAATACGTGGGCGGGACCAAGTCACGGCCCAATCTGGCGCGGCTCGGCGGACGAACCTGGACCCGACAAAAGGCTCTGGCCGAAGATGCCGTGGTCGACCTGGCCGCCGACATGCTCGAACTGCAAGCGCAGCGCGCGCTGCGGGCGGGCATCACCTTTCCCGCCGACAGTGCCTGGCAACTGGCCTTCGATGCCTCGTTCCCCTACGAGGAAACGGTCGACCAGGTGCAAGCCATTGCCGATGTCAAGCAAGATATGCTGGGCCCTCGGCCAATGGACCGGTTGGTCTGCGGAGACGTGGGCTACGGCAAGACTGAAGTCGCCATGCGGGGCGTGTTCAAGGCGGTCGACGCGGGCTACCAGGTGGCGGTGCTGGTGCCCACCACGCTGTTGGCCGAACAGCACTGCCGAACGTTTTCCAACCGCATGGCCGAGTTCCCATTTCGAGTGGCCAGCCTGTGCAGGTTCCTCACGCGCCGGGAACAACAAGGCGTGCTCGAAGGGCTGGCTGCCGGTTCCATCGACGTGGTGATCGGCACGCACCGGCTGGTACAGCCCGACGTACATTTCAAAAACCTCGGCCTGATCGTGATCGACGAGGAGCAGCGGTTCGGCGTGGAAGCCAAGGAACGCCTGAAAACCCTACGCACGATTGTCGACGTGTTGACACTGACCGCCACGCCGATTCCACGCACGCTGCACATGTCGCTGTTGGGTCTGCGCGATATCTCGAACCTGGAGACACCTCCGGCCGATCGGATGAGCGTCGAAACCCGCGTCACCCGCTTCGATCCGGAACTGATTCGCCACGCGGTCCTGCGCGAGCTGAACCGTGGCGGGCAAATCTACTTCGTCCACAACCGCATCAGCGACATCGAGGCGCTCGCCAGCAGGTTGCGACAAATCGTACCCGAAGCACGCGTGGCCGTGGGCCACGGCCAGATGCCCGAGCACGAGCTTGAGGACGTGATGTTGGACTTTGTCAATCATCGTGTCGATCTGTTGTTGTCGACCACGATCGTGGAAAGTGGTCTCGACATTCCCAACGCCAACACGATGTTTATCGACCAGGCCGATATCTATGGACTGGCCGACCTGCACCAGTTGCGCGGTCGCGTGGGGCGCTACAAGCACCGCGCCTATTGCTATCTGCTGATCGATCCGGGCAAGGCGTTGGTGCCGACGGCCGCCAAGCGATTGCGCGCCATCGAGGAATTCAGCGAAATCGGCGCCGGCTTCGCCATCGCCATGCGCGATCTGGAAATCCGCGGCGCCGGCAATATTCTGGGGACGGAACAATCGGGGCACATCGCGGCCGTGGGCTACGAGTTGTATTGCGAGTTGCTGGAAAAGGCGGTCCGCAGATTGCGAAAACTGCCACCGCGCGAATCGATCGACGTGCACTTCGACTTGCCGGTCCCTGGTTTCATTCCGCAAAGCTACATCAGCGAACTCCGGCAAAAGATCGATGTCTACCGCCGTCTAAGTCGCTTGGTACGCATTGCCGAGGTCGACGAACTGGCCGCCGAACTGGTCGACCGTTTCGGACCCCGACCCGAAATGGTCGACCGACTCCTGGAAATCACCCGGCTGCGCATCTGGGCACACGCCTGGTCGGTTACCTCGTTGCACCTTGAAAACGAATATGTGGTGTTGGGTTATGGATCGCGGTCGCGGATAGAACAATTGGCCGTTCGCAGCCGGGGCGAGCTGCGCATTGTGGACGGCCAATCAGCGTATCTACCTGTCAAATATGAGGTTACAGACATAGCCCGAATTCAAGCCAAGCTGAAATCGCTGTTGCGGCCAGACTGACCATGTCCCTATAATCCCGCCCCTTATCAGCAGTTGCGCTCGCTCGGCGACCGCCTCTGGGCCTGGCACCACGCGGCGACGCGCAACGAACCACACGCGACCCATCTCGTCCGACTCTTCTGGCCAATCAACCACGTAGGTCATCGTGGCGCGAAACTTGCTTGGCATCGCCCTGGGACTGGCATTGGTGGCCGCCTTGGCCCGACCGGTCGCCGTTGGACATTGGGCGGACCTGACGTTGACCACCCTGGCCGACCTGGGCGGCCCGAGCACTGCCTGGGCACAGTTGCCTTCCACCGAGGCGCCAGTCGCCAGCGATTCCGGCACCGCCGGTGCCGTGGGCGGCTTGCCCACCCAGCCGGTGGCCGCCTCGCGTCCGGCAGATTGGCCCGCACCAGCCACTTCACCCGCAACACCAACGGTTGGCACCTGGGGTTCCAGCGCGCTGGCCCGGCGTTCTGCTGCTGGACACCCGCTCGACGTTCCACAGCACGCGGAAAACCGCTGGCCCAATTCCCAATCGGCTCACCGCGGCCAACGGCTGTGGGGATCTGCTGCCACAGTTCCACGACGCCCCGACGCCGCTTCGAGTGTGGCACTTCCGCAGCCATCCAACATGGAGGTTGCGGCACCGCCTGCCGCGCCACCACTTGCCGCGCCGCCGACTGCGTTGCCTGCACCTCGCACAATGTCGGCGCCCACTCCTTCGCGACACTCCCGCTACCCTGTCGCCAACGCCGTTGCAGCGCCCGCGACAGCCCCTGCGGCCTTGCCAAGTTATCCGGTCGCCACGCCCCAGCTTCCTGAACCTGCCGGTCGCTACCCGCAAGCCGTGGCTGGAGACAATGCCGGGATGTTTGATCCACTGGCGGCACCACCCACGGCGGCACCGGCCGGCGCGACCCACAGCCCGTATTCCGAGGCTGTGGCCGTGGCGTCGACACCACGTTTTGTCGTACCCCCCGCGGCGACCTCCACGAGCGATGTTCCTCCAGCGCCGCCTGCACCCCCGACCGAATCGCAACCGGCCGAGCCGTATGCTCGAACCGAAGCTGCCGAGCCCGCCGCCGGACCGTGGCCCGTTGCCAACGAACGCGCGCCGACGGAAGGTGCGCTTGGCCCCGTGGAAGAAACACCCGTCGCGCTACCGGCGGAACCCGAACTGCCCGGCGCCCCGGTCGCGACCACCGAGCGGCCGATTGATGTTGCGCCACAGCCCGTCGAAATACCAGTCGAGCACTCCGTCGAAATACCTGTGGTGCCAGCCGAGCGGGGCATGGCCCCGAACCCGACGCTCGATCGGCAAATGCCGCTGGCCGCCGCTGGTCGCACGCAAATCTGGGCACCGCCCACGCCACGGCCCGACGGGCCTTCCTTCTGGTCAGAGCAAGCCAGTCGCTTGGCCCCGCCTGTGGCCTCTGATTCCGCGCGGAACGCGTTTCCATCGCCTGAAGTGCCCAGCGAGCTGGCCGCGGCCGAACCACCCGCGACCGGCCCGCCGGCATCGGTCGCACCTACCAGCGCATTACCGGCCTATGAACCTGCAGCACCTCCGAGTCCGGACAATCCTCAGGTTCCCGCAACGTTTCCGGCCTCGTCAGGCGATCAACCGGCGGGCGTCGACTCGACGCTGCCTGGTCCGGTTCTGCCGGTTCCCTTGGGGCCGGCGCTTGTCCCGGCGCACGCGGCTGCTGTGGGCGCGTCACCGGACCTTTCAGCGGGCGCGCCGTTTTCACAAGCCCCCCCTCCCGGCGCGGCCCTGGAACTGCCACGCCTGGAAACGATCGATCGCGCTGCGATCATCGCGCGGGTCGATGGCGACGTGATCCTGGCTGGCGACGTACTACCCAGCGTGAACGAGACGCTCGCGGCCAACAAAGACAAAATTCCCGCCGAAGAGTTGGACAACATTCGTCGCATGCTGATGCAGCAGCGATTGGAACCCCTGATTGAAACCCGCCTGCTATATGCCGAAGCCGTGCGGAAGATTCCCGCGGATCATTTACCCAAGATCAACGAGAAACTTGGAACCGAGTTCGAGAAGGGGCCCTTGGAACGCATGATGCAACAAGCCAAGGTCACCACGCGGCAACAGCTCGATGCCAGGTTGCGTGAATTCGGTTCGAGCGTCGCCAAGGAGAAACAAAACTTCTTGATGCAGGTCGTGGCGCGGCAGTGGCTGCAAAACACGGTCCACGTGCGCGAGGAAGTGACGCGCGACGAAATGCTGGCCTATTACCAGCAGCATGCCACCGACTACGACCGACCCGCCCGCGTCCGCTGGCAGGAACTGTTTCTGCGGAACGAGCGCTTCGATAGTTCGTCCACGGCGCGTCAGGAACTGATTGGCCTAGGTAATCGCCTGTTGGGAGGCGAGGATTTTGCCGCCCTGGCCCGCCAGCATTCCCACGGCTTCACGGCGGCCGAAGGGGGTGTGCACGAATGGACGACCGCGGGCAGCCTGGCCTCGCCGACGCTCGACAATGCCTTGCTGACACTGCCGCCGGGTCGTCTCAGCCCCATCATGGAAGACGAGCGCGGCTGGCGCATCGTGCGTGTCATCGAACGCGAGGCGGCGGGGCGCGTGCCGTTCGCCGAGACTCAGGAAGAAATCAAGAAGGCGATTCGCGACGAACGATTCGCCGAGGCCCGTGCCAAATATTTGGAAGGCCTCCGCGCCGGAAGCTATGTTTGGACCGCCTTTGGAGAAACGCTGCCTTCCGCACAGCTCAGCGAGCGCCCCCGCACCGAGCCGCGAAGATAATCGCACTGGGCCTGCCACTGCCATGCACGGCGGCGAGACCCGCCGCGTATCTACGAACGGGGCACGGAGCAGGCCGGTGGCACGCAACCTGGAAATCAAGGCCCGGACACGCGATCTGCACGCGGCGCGGGTTGCCGCGCAGCATTTCGGCGCGCTCGACCAGGGAACCTGGTGCCAGAAAGACACCTATTTCCGGGTGCCGAACGGCAGATTGAAACTGCGCCTTTCGGAACGTCGCCCTGCCGAGTTGATTTGGTACCAGCGACGCGACGAGGCGGGTGCCCGCGCCAGCGACTATTCCCGCTTGCCGATCGCCGATCCGGAAACACTGCGCGACCAATTGACGGGCGCGCTGGGGGTGCTGGCGGTAGTGGAGAAACGGCGTCAGTTGCTCTTGTGGCGGAATATCCGCATCCATTTGGACGACGTGGTTGGCCTGGGTTGGTTCATAGAGTTCGAGGCCCTGGTCACCGACGGCGTGACCGAAGCCAGCCGTCTGGCTGATCTGGCCCTGCTCGAGGACGCGCTGGGTATACAGGCCGGCGACTATCTGGGGCCCTCGTATGCCGACCTGATCGGGTCGGGAGCGACGCAGGGGACAGATGGGTAAGGTTGAACGGTCGTGGCAGTAGCGGCCGAGCATGTCGGCCAGTCGAACCGTGCGATTTTCGCGCCGGGGCGGAACCAAGTGATATAATTCGGTGGTCGCGGCTCGCATTCCTGGCCCAACTGCTCCGCGCGAGCGCTCTGTCGGTGTCTCTCTTGGATCGCGCCGCACCCGGGGCCCTTGGCTCGGTGCGTAAAGTGTTGGGCGGTAAGTGAAAACCACGGTTCTGCCAGCTCCAGTAATGGTCCGTGGGAAACAGGATGGAGCACCCGTCGCGGGTCGTGCCGGCCGCGTCCCCCGAAACGACCCCGTCGGCCCGGTTGAACCGAATTGTGGGTCGTGCCCGAGACCGGTACACTGCTCGTTTCACGTTGGTCGATGACTTCGACCTGTCGGAAATATTGGGAACCCCCCGCGATGAGTACGGTCGCTGACGATCGGGCCGCTGCGGCTCAGACCGCGAAGTTGCAACTCGATGGCAAGGAATTCGACCTGCCGGTGGTCGAAGGGACCGAGCAGGAGCGGGCGATCGACATCTCTCGCCTGCGCTCGCAGACCGGGTTGATCACTCTCGACGAGGGGTATGTCAACACGGGTGCCGCTACCAGCTCGATTACCTACCTCGATGGCGAGGCGGGCATTTTGCGGTACCGCGGGTATCCCATTGAGCAACTCTGCGAGCATTGCGACTTTGTCGAAACGTCGTACCTGTTGCTGTACGGCGAGCTGCCGCGCGGCAACGAACTGGAAACGTTTCGCCATGCGCTGCGCCGGCACACGATGCTGCACGAGGACATGCGCAGCTTCTACAACGGGTTTCCACGCGACGCGCACCCGATGGCCATTCTGAGTTCAGTGGTGGGCGCCCTGTCG